>JAEWWY010000532.1 GCA_023458835.1 Bacillota bacterium | reverse complement strand
GGTGCCGTACGCAGGCTTTTTCAAAAGCGCAAAAACAACCCTGTGCTGCAAACCGGCTTTCTGGAAGCAACGGCCATGGATGAGGATACGCTGCTCATCCGCCGCTGGGTGGAAGGCAGCCGGGATGCCCTTTTAAAGCCCGCGGAAAATGGGGAAGAAATGATCAAGGTCCGGCGTTGAAGGCCAGGACTCTTCTTTGACAAACCATTGAAAGCAATAGTAGAATCAGACGGAGGGGGTGTTTCATGGACGCTATTGAAAAACTTCAAAGCATGGTCAATGAAAGCCGCCGCATCGTGTTTTTCGGCGGCGCCGGCGTTTCCACTGAAAGCGGCATCCCCGATTTTCGCAGCGTGGACGGTTTGTATCATCAGGAATATGATTTTCCGCCGGAAACCATCCTCAGTTTCTCCTTCTTTCTGAAAAAGCCTGAAGTGTTTTTTCAGTTTTACCGGGAAAAGATGATTTACAAAGACGCGCGGCCCAATCCAGCCCATTTTAGGCTGGCGGCTTGGGAAGCAAAGGGGAAACTTTCCGCCATCGTCACCCAGAACATTGACGGTCTCCACCAGGCCGCGGGAAGCAAGAATGTCATCGAGCTTCACGGCACCGTTCACAAAAACCTGTGCATGCGCTGCAAAAGGCTTTATACTCTGGAGGATATTCTTCAAACCTCCGGTGTTCCCCAATGCTCCTGCGGCGGTATCATCAAGCCTGAGGTGGTGCTGTATGAGGAGCCGCTGAATCAAAAAGTAATGTATGAGACCGTGCGGGAAATTGCCGATGCGGATATGCTGCTCATTGGCGGCACTTCCCTGTCCGTATACCCCGCAGCAGGATTCGTGCAGGCGTTTACAGGAAAATACCTTGCCATCCTCAACAAAACGCCCACGCCCATGGATCAAAAGGCTGATTTGGTGATTGCTGCGCCTATCGGCCAAACGCTTGAAAAAATCCACGTATAGAAAAATTTTTTTGAGGCAAGATAGAGTTGATGCTTCGAGGTGGTAGAATTCGTTGCAACCACGCGCCCCGGTGGCTGAAAGAGATGCAGGAGAGGCAACGCCTGCCGAAGCATGAAAACAGGGTTTATCCTGGTGGCAAACAGCATGGAAAATGAATTCCTCCCTTCCAAAGAAATAGTTTCTTTGGTTCTCCTTTGTTCTTAAGCGTGAAGGCTGTAAACAGGGAGTTGCAGGGAAGACCCCTGCCAAAAGGGATACGCAAAATCATGTTTTGCGTTGCTGTTTCCACCGGATAAACCTTGTTCGATTTATATTTTAAATGATACAGTACTTATCGTGCTTCATCCATTAACACGGCACAGCCGGTTTCCTTATCGATTTTCACCTCCACCACCGCCTGGGTTTTCGCGCCGGAAAGATCGCTGCGGTCGGTGCATGTCACAAATGTCTGTACGCCCTCGATCCTGTGAAGCAGCAGTGCCCGGCGCTTGGGATCCAGCTCGCTCATCACATCATCCAGCAGGAGTACCGGCGCCTCCCCCGTTTCCAGCTTCATCATCGTCAATTGGCTTAACCGCAGGGCCAGCGCCGCAGTGCGCATCTGTCCCTGGGATGCAAAGTTTCTCATATCCCGTCCTTTGATGGTCAGATGCAAATCATCCCGGTGGGGTCCAAAGTGGGTCACACACCGGCGCATGTCTTCCCGCCGGGATTTGTGTAGGCCCTCCAGCATCGCCTCATACAGCTTATCCGCTTTTGCCAGCACACCAATATATTGCGCTTCCAATATTTCTTCCTTGGAACCGCTGATATGCTCATAGTTTTTTCCGGCCTCGCTTTTCAAAATTTCAGCAAACCACCGCCGGTGCTCCGTTATACAAGCGCCTTCACGGGCCAGTTGCTCGTCCCATACCTCCAATTGGCCGGCGGGATTTTTATTTGCCCCCGGCGCAGCCATGGCGCGCAGCAGCGCATTGCGCTGATTCAAAGTAGAAGCATATTTTTGCAGCGCAAAAAAGTACGATGGCCGGAGCTGGGAAAGTTGCATGTCAATAAACCGCCTGCGCTGGGCGGGCCCATCCTTGATCAGCTCCAGATCCTCCGGAGAAAACATCACGCAGTTCACATGGCCCATTAGTTCGCCTATGCGGGCGGCAGGCTTGCCGTTTAAGAATATCTGCTTGGCCCGCTTTTGCTGGGCCCATAGCTTCACCATGATTTCCCGGCGTCCGTCGCGGCGCATCACCTGCACCTGTACGCTGCCGCCAAGGCTTCCCTGCCGGGTCAGCTCCCTGTCCTGGCTGGTTCTGTGGCTTCGGCCCAGGCAACACAAATGGATGGCTTCCAACAGATTTGTCTTTCCCGCGCCGTTGGACCCATGAAATACAGTAATCCCGTCCGCCGGAGAAAAAGTCACACAGGGATAGTTCCGGTAGTCCACAAGCCTCAACTGCCGGATGACCATTGCTATCCCTCCTTATATGGAAAGTAGAGGGCAGAACCCTCTACACTCCCGCCAAAGGACAAATCCTTTGGAATTCCTATTCCTTGTGATATTATCCCCTAGTTGAATACTCGTACCGGCAATACAAGGTAGATGTACTGATCACCTTCCGGCGGGCAGATCACACAGGGGGATACGTTGCTGTTGAAGCGCAGGGAAAGCTCCTCATCGCCGATGTTCTTGATCACATCGCTGATATAGCGGGCATTGAAGGCAATATCCAAGCTCTTACCTTCCAGCAAAATATCAAGCTCCTCCATCACATCGCCCAGCTCCGCATTGCTGGTAATGACCATGTTGTTTCCGTCGATGTGCATACGAATCAGATTGTTCTTTCCTTCCCGGGCCATGAGGCTGGCCCTCTCAATGGCGTTGGCCAGCGTTTCCCGGTTGGTTTGCACGCGGGTCTGCCAGTCGCCGGGCAGAATCTGCTTGTAATTGATGTATTCCCCGGCCAGGAGCACGGTGGTCAGTTCGGTCTTGCCAAAGGCCACCTTCAAGTGTGTCCTGTCGATGGTGAATAAAGTAGGTTTGTCCTCATCCGGCAGGATCTTTCCCAACTCGCCCAACACCCGGCCGGGAATAATGGCATCGATCATTTCTTTGCCTTGGGGCAAAAGAAAATTTCCGTGAATGCGCTGCAGTGCCAGACGGAAGCCGTCCAGCCCGACCAGCCTGGCTTCATCGCTTGTCACTTCCAGCAGGCAGCCGGTCAAAATCTGGCGGCTTTCATCCGTGGCAATGGCGAAGATTACCTTGGAAATCATTTCTCTTAGCTTCTTTTGAGGAAGGGAAATCATATTGCCGTCGTCAATAGGCTTGACCGGCGGAAAATCCACCGGTGACATACCCGACAACGTGGTACGACTGGACATGCAGCGGATGGTGGCCGTCATTTTTTCATTGATGGAAATCTCCACTTCCCCGCCGGGCAGCTTGCGCACGATCTCTGTAAACAGCCTGCCGGGAAGCACTATCTGCCCTTCCTGAGAAATTTGAGCATTCACTTGGCTTTTGATAGTCAGATTGCCATCGGTACAAGTCAAATACAGGCCTTCCTCTGTCGTTTCCAGAAGGACGCCTTCCAAAACAGGCTTAGCCGGACGGACAGCCAGCGCGCGGGTCGCGTTGTTGAGGCCTTCCAGCAATTCCGATGTACCACATATAAAACGCATGGGAACCCCCCTTTGTTAAGTAGATGTAGTGTATATATACCGTAGTAGCCGTAGGGCGTGTGGATAGAGTGGATAACCTGCTAAGTGCTTGTCCTTTAAGAGAAAGTGCATTGCCTTTTTTGTGGAAAAAGCGCGGTTTTTCTTGGAAGCGAGGGGGACAAGCCAAACCTTAAAAAGAATTCTATCTCTGATCGCCTTTTCCTGCCTGGGCCTTTGGCACATTGGGCAAGAAACATGTGCAATTCCAGAAAGGTATCTTTCATGGAAGACGAAAATCGCCGTTTTTCATCCTTCTTTTCCACCCTGTCCACAGTCTGTGCCCAAAAGGCTGTGGATGAAAAAAGTAAGCCAAATAAGATGTATATGCGCATTTTCCCAGGATATGCACATAATATCCGCAAAAGGGAGAAGTTACACTACTTTGATGAGCATGGTCTTTTGCTCATCCATTTCCAGCACCAGAACCCCGTCCTTTTCCAGTTGCTTCAATACATCGCTGAACCGTTTGAAGCCGATGGAGCGTTCGCTGAAATCAGGGAAGGCGGCCTGGATATCGGCCTTCAAGATGCTGGGGTTGATGCGGTCAAAGCCATCTTCCTTATAGCGGATGAGTTGATTTTTGAAGGCTTCCTTCCAACTTTCCTTGGTAAGCTGCGGGGTGGCGGCGGCTTCTTTGGTGGACAGGCTCACCATAACGTTGAAATTATCATTTTTCACATGGATGGAGCCGTATTTCTGGCTCAATTTGGAGAGCAGCTTGCCAAAGGTGGCGCAGCCATAGGACTTTTCATTGAAATCCGGCCGCAGGCGCAAAAGGATGCCCTTTAATTCGCTGGCGTAAATTTCATCCTCGTCGGTCTGTTCCTCAAAGATGCCCTCGATCAGCTTGTTCAATTCCGCCTCATCCAAAGGATCGGAGGAAGCCGCCTTCTTGGTGGCCTGTATGCTGGCGCGACCACCTACGCTCTCCAAAAATTGAAACTCGTTGCAGGCGTTGATGAAGATAGTGCTGGCCACCTCGCTGCGGGATATGCCCAGCACAAACTTGCCCATGCTTTTGAGCTTGCCCACCAGAGGGGTATAATCGCTGTCGCCGGAAACGATACAAAAGCTGTCGATCAATGCATTGGTGTACGCCACTTCCAACGCATCAATCACCAGCAGAATATCGGCATTGTTTTTCTGGGCATAGCCGTAGCGAAGGGACGGGACTACCGTGAAGGTATTGCTCAATAGCACTTCCTTCATATCGCTGAACCTGTCGGTATACCCATACACCTTGCCCAGCAGGATGTCGCCGCGGATTTTTACCTTTTCCAGAATGCTGTTGAGTGTGGCCACCTTTGCGCCGCAGTTTTCCAGATCAACAAAGATGGCGAATTTCGATGTGCTCAGGGGAATCTCCTCATTTCTTTTTTGAAAAAGAGAGGGAATCCCCCTCTTTTTCAAAACGGATATCGATTATATAATGTCCCGTCAGATGCGGAAGGTAAACCTGTCGCCGCGGATCAATTGGCTGGAGGTGTGGATGGCCGCGCCGCTTTGGTCATACACGCATTCCCTCAAAAGCAAGAGCGCGGCGCCCGGCTCCACTTCCAACAGCCTTGCCTGGGCAGGTGCCGCATAGCTTAACGCAATGTCATGCACCGCCTTGTTCGCCTCGGTGCCGTTGCGCAAAAGGATATCGTAGAGCGACTTGGTCAAATCTTCCTGCGCAAGGTAGGAAAAGGCGGCGGGAAAGCGGTTGGTCTCCAGCATGACGGGAAGGTTGTCCGCGTAGCGCAGACGGCACATTTCCAGCACCATTTCACTTGGCTCCACATGCAGGTTTTCCACATCTTCCGGCAGCGCATGCTGCCAATGCAAATGGATCAGCTTTGTGCTTGCCGTGCAGCCCGTGATGCGGCAGGCGGCATGAAAGCTGGTAATCTGCTTCAGATCACGCAAAATGCGGGGTACTGCCACAAAGGTGCCCTTGCCCTGGTGGCGGATCAGCAGGCCATCCTTCACAAGATCTGAAAGCGCCTTGCGCACCGTGACACGGCTGACCTGATACGCTTGACACAGTTCCTGCTCGGAGGGGATACGGCCGTGTACGGGATACACGCCGGAAGCAATATCGTTTTTCAGCCGCTGTATGAGCTGTCGGTACAGCGGGCTGAACGTATCGCTGTTCAGGATGCTCTTTTTCACCGGCGGCCCCTCCTTGGCATCTTTCTGCCAGTATACCAGTTTTTTCAGGGAAAATCAAACAAAAAACCATCAGGTACGCCTGATGAAAGGGCATATGTGGTATAATGCAGGACGAGGGTGAAGCAAAAGATGGAATGTGTTCTCTATCCCGCAAATTCGCTGAAGGAATACAAATACGTGGTGGTATTATCCCTGTTTCAGGGAAAATGGCTTTTCAGCAGGCATAAGCAGCGGACGACATGGGAGACTCAGGGCGGGCATATCGAGCCGGGTGAAACACCCTATATGGCCGCATGCCGTGAGCTTTACGAGGAATCAGGCGCGCAGGCATATACGCTTGCGCCCATATGCGATTATTACGCCGGGGAGAATGCATCCGGCGCCAACGGCATGGTTTTTCTGGCCAGGATTGAGATATTGGGGCCGCTGCCGCAAAGCGAGATGGCAGAAACGGCATTGTTTGAATCCCTGCCGGAACAGTTGACGTATCCGGGCATCACGCCGCATTTGTACCGGTATTGCTTGGGGCATGCCGCATGCATGGAAACATAAAGGGCATACCGCCTGCTTGATAAAGCATCGGGCATGCCCTTGCTTGTGCTTTTACTGCTTACACTTCTTTTTTCCACAGGCCATGGAGGTTGCAGTATTCATAGGCCGCCACTACCTTATCGTCATGCAATGCAAAAACCGCCTTAGGCTCGTCTCCGGGCTTCAAATTTTTGCGCTGGCCGCCCTTTTCCGTTTGCAGGTAGATCCAGGGGATATAGTGGGCATCCGTCATGGGATGGGCCGCGGATCCGACTTCCACCGTTACCACGTTATCCTCCACCGTTACCACAGGCACATGCTTTTCCTTTGCCCCATCCGACGTATTGGGCGTAAGCTCCTTCATTTTCTCGCCGCAGCAGGTCATGGGTGCGCCGGAAAAGTGCAGGGCTCCTACCAGGTTTCCGCATTCCTTACAGATAAAAAACTGCATGACGCCTTCCTCCTTATAAGTTGGCATAATTCTCTTTTTATGGTACCTGCTTCCCAGTTATTCGTCAAGGGTGCAAAAAAGATTGATACAATGGCGATAAAGAATATGGTACAATCAGGAAGGTCACACGCCGGACAAACGGCGGAAGGAGCCGCGCATGAATTACAATATCGCATCATTGCAAACCGGATTGCCGGAGGATATTTTGAAAAAGAAATGGGCCGGTGATATAAACGGCGCGCTGGAAGCCATCAAAGCGCGGCTGAAAAAGGACCTGCCCGCGATGCTGCGCAGCCGTTTGGAGCTGGAGCAGGCCATTTTGCCGCGGATGGCAAGGGCATACCCCCACAACCGGGAAAAGGCAATGGACATCATGCGGGGGCTGATACCGGGATTTACGGAGGAAGAATTCGACGGTCTGGAAAGGAACAACTGGATCGACTTTTTGTATGTGGAGGGGGAAAAGCACTACTTTGTGCGCTTCCATCGCACGCTACTCAAAGTCAACCCCGACATCGCCCGCCGGGCGGGCGTCCCGCTTACGCCTTACAGCCCTCTCCTGGATG
>JAEWWY010000531.1 GCA_023458835.1 Bacillota bacterium | reverse complement strand
TTCGCCGGTATTTGGACAAAAGAAAATAAAAGTTTTTCTTGCAAAAAGATCGATGATTGCCTATAATAAGGCCAATCCAAAACGGCTATGAACGGACCATGCCTGCTTTTCTGGTTGTAGAGAGCCGCCGGTAGGTGCAAGGCGGCACAGGCGCAGGCTGTCCATCCGGGAGCCGGCGGCGAACGGCCGCGGGGCGCGCCCCATACAGCGCGGCGAGTGGGATGCTGCCATGCGGCGTCCAATCGGGGTGGCAACGCGGATTCGTCCGTCCCTTTCAGTGGCAACACTGAAAAGGGGCGGCTTTTTTATTTCGCCGGAATACCCCCGTACAACCGGCGTAAACGACGCGGCCAGGCCGCAGGGAGGGAAATGTATGCTGGACCTAAGAAAGATCAGGCAGAACCCGGACATTTTGACCGACGCCCTTTTAAAGCGGGGCAAGAATATTCCCCTGGACAGCTTTTTGCAGGCGGATGAAAAGCGCCGGGCTTTGATGGCCCAATCTGAAAACCTGAAAAACCGCCGCAATGAGGCCAGCAAGGAAATCGCGTCCATTAAGCGCCTGGGGGGCGACGCCCAGCCCATCATGGAGGAAATGAAGCGGGTGGGTGAGGAAATCGCCGCCCTGGATGTGCAGGTGAAGGCCCTGGATGAGCAGATGGAGCAGTTTTTGCTGGTCGTGCCCAACATCCCTCACGAAAGCGTGCCGCAGGGGCTGGACGAGAAGGAAAATGTGGAGCAGCGCCGCCATGGTACGCCCCGGGTTTTCCCATGGGAACCCAAGCCCCATTGGGATATCGGCATCGACCTTGGCATCCTGGACTTTGACACCGCCGCCAAGGTATCCGGCGCCAGGTTCACCTTCTACCGGGGCCAGGGCGCACGCCTGGAGCGGGCGGTCATCAACTTTTTCCTGAATACCCATGTGGAGGCGGGGTATGAAGAGGTCTATCCCCCCTATATGGTCAACCGTGCCAGCATGACGGGCACGGGCCAACTGCCCAAGTTTGAGGAGGACGCCTACAAGGTGGACCAGGATACCTTTATGATCCCCACCGCGGAGGTGCCCGTCACCAACATGTATAGGGATATGATCCTGGACGGAGGCCAATTGCCCATCCGCCATTGCGCCTACTCCACCTGCTTTCGGGCCGAGGCCGGCAGCGCCGGGCGGGATACCAGGGGGCTGATCCGCCAGCACCAGTTCAACAAGGTGGAACTGGTGAAGGTGACCAAGCCGGAGCAGAGCTATGAGGAATTGGAAAGCATGACCCTTCAGGCGGAAAAGGTGTTAAAGCTCTTGGGCCTGCCCTACCGGGTGGTCTGCCTGTGCACCGGGGATATGGGCTTTTCCGCCGCCAAGACCTATGATATCGAGGTGTGGATGCCCAGCTACAACCGGTATGTGGAAATTTCAAGCTGCTCCAACTGTGAGGAATTCCAGGCGCGCCGGGCGGGCATCCGCTACAGGGAATCTGTAAAGGATAAGCCGCAATACGCCCATACCCTAAACGGCAGCGGCGTAGCCGTGGGCCGCACCGTAGCCGCCATCTTGGAAAACTATCAAAATGAGGATGGAACGGTAACCGTTCCCGAAGTCCTGATCCCCTATATGGGCGCGGACAGGATCTGCAAAAGATAGGAGCAAAAAGGTGCAAGGATGTAGACCCTTTTTCATGGCAGCCCCCGGGCCCTGTGTCCCGTGCGGGCTGCCAATGATCATATTTGATTTTGACGGCACGCTCATAGACAGCAGGCACCTGTGTGTGACGGAGCTTCAAAAAACCTTTCGCGACATGAACCTGCCCGTGCCGCCTAAGGAGGAGCTGGAAAAATACAACGGCCCCTCCCATGAGGAAACGGCAAAAATGCTTGGCCTGCCAAAGGGATTGGAGGCGGAATTTTGCAAAATACGGCGCGGATACCAAATGGCGCTGCTGGAATCCTGCCAGCAAATATATCCCGGCGTTATAAAAATGCTGGATATCCTGAGCGCGTGCGCCGGCCTTTTCATCGCCAGCAACGCCAGTCAGGAATATATCGATAAGTCGCTTCAGCATTGGGGCATCGGGAAGTATTTTGTAAAAGCCCAAGGCGGGGATGCTGCGCGAACGAAAGGCCAACTGGTGGCGGAGCTTGTGCGGGAGCACTGCCCCTTGAGAGCCGTCATGGTAGGCGACAGGCTCATAGATATCCTGGCCGGCAAGGAAAACGGCCTGTGCACGGTTGCCGCCGCCTATGGCTTCGGTTCCCCGCTGGAATGGCAGGAAGCGGACAAACAAGCCCATTCGGTGGAGGAGCTTACGGATATCTGCCTGCAGTTTTGCGGCAGGTAGAATGTGTAAACGGGAGGGGGAAGACCATGCTTTTTCAGACGTCGCCTTTTGAAGAGCGGGCCGCGTTTTTGCGCCGCAACGTTTGTGATTTTCCGGCAGGGCCGACCAGGGACAAGATCGAAAGCGCCGGCGGTGAGGAAATCTTTGAGGGGCTGCAGTATATACGGCAGCTTTTGCTGGATATATACGCGGATACCGCCGCCTACCGGGCAGAGGATGACCTGGAAAGCTATCACCGCCTGACCCAGACCATTTTGCTTTTGTATGCGGCGGGCATCTATGGCGAGCTCACGCGGGAGGGCGAGGTATCCTTCCTCCGCTTTCCCAAACCGCTGATCCGCAAGCACTTCAAAAAGCCGGCTGCTTTTCATCTGGATGCGCTGCAAAACTACGGCTTTTATTTTGCATACTTCAAAAACGGCCGCCCTGTGCAGGCCTACCCATCCTGCGACACGGTATGCATGTACAACGAAAGCTGCCCTTCCTTTTTTCCGGCGCTTGCGTACCTTGCATGCCGCATCCCCGCCATGGACAGCAAAAAGGATTTCGCCATGCAAAGCGATTTGTTCCTGAGGGCGGACTTTGAAACCATTCTGCTGGGCGGGGGAAAGCGCAAGGAGGATATCGATCCTTTGCGGCCGGAAATAATAAGGACCCTGGGGCCCAAGGCGGAATGGTGGAAGGAGCTTATGCATGCCTTGGCGGACAAGCAAAGCCTGAAAGCAAGCTGCAAGTTCTGGTCCTACTGCGCGCCCAACTGGACGATACACCTTACCGCAAAGGGAAAAACGGTATGCATTTTCACCCTCTACATAGACAGCATGTTCTTTGAATGGTCAGCGCCTTATGAAGCAATGGTCCAACTGGCCCGGGAAAAAGAGCAAATGCCCCCGGCCATCCGCCAATGCCTGGAGAACTTCGGCTGCATTCGCTGCGGAAGATGCGGCGGGGAAAGCATCACCCTCGTGAACGGGGTTTCCCTTTGCACCCGGGAGGCATGGGCGCGGCGGATCACCTTTGATATCGCTGATAAAACGCGGGTTCAGGCGGTCAGCCGGCTTGTTTTTGACAAATAAACATCCCTTGCTCTTTTTGGATATGGAATATGCCGTCCTTTGAAAAACCGTTTTGAACAAGCGCGTATAATTCGCTGTCGACAGAATCAGGGATCTCATTGTAGGATTTGATATAGGCGGTCAAATCATCGATATCCGTGACCCGCAGGGAATCGATGTACTGCCTCCGCTCCACATCGGAAAAATACCTGCCCAACAATTCAGCCCCGTTTTCAAGGGTAAACGAGATGTTTTCCGAGTATGAAAAGGAAGCCTTGCCTTCCAGCTTACGGTAGATATCCTGCAGCTCCTTGAGCGAGCTTCTGCCAAGGGTCGTCGTATAGAAGCGGCCGCCCGATGCAAGTACCCTGCATACCTGCGACAAGGCCTTCTCCTGATCCGGAACATGATATAGCATGTGGTTGGCAATGACGATATCAAAGGTCGCATCATCATAGGGGATATGCTGTATATCGATTTGTTCGAATGAAAAGCATGGATGATCCTTAAGCAGGCTCTTTGCCTTCTCAACCATCAGCGGTGAGAAGTCGGAAAGGATGATTTTTGAGCCTTTGGGCAAACGGCCGTCCCTGCCCAGCCAGATTCCCGCAGGCCCGCATCCCAGTTCCAGTATGTTCATACCGTCCCGGAATTCATATTGGTCAAATACCCAGTTGCCCCAGCCATACTTGTTCACGCTGTATTTGTCATGCAACCCTATACGTGTGGAAACCGTATCGTTCTTCACGTACATTTTGTCCAGTCGTTCCGCGTCGGCCATTCGGGACATGGCGCCTCACCTCCAAACATTTCGGATAAGATGAAATTTGCCTTCACAAGGTATTTTACCACAGTCTTGCACAAAGCAAAATTGTTTTGACAGGCATAAAAATGCTCTTCCGCGAAGATGAAATCTCGTCCTCGCGGGAGAGCTGTATCCTTTATTCCTTCACGTAAGCCGCCACCGCATCCCTCAAAAACGCGGCGCAGCCTTTCACCCGGCCGTCGTAGTATGCGGTAAAGCGCTCATCCTCCACATACATCTGCGCAAGACCCAGATGGGCTTCTTTGGAATACTCCTTCCAGGTGAAGGAAAGCCATTCCTTATGCAGCTTTGCCAGCCGCTTTCCCTCTTCCCCGGCGGGATCGGCCTTTTGTAAAACGGCCTGCTCCAGACAGGAGATGATTTCCGCGGCCATTTTTTGCATGGCGTCATATTGTTCCTTCGTCAGGTTCATCATTTTTGCATTGCTTTCATCCACCCGTTTGTCGCCGTACTTTTGCCTGACCTCTTCGCCGTACTTTTCCTCATTTTCCCGGATCAGGTCTTTTTTGAAGGCCTCGAATTTTTCTTTGTCGCTCATGGCAACCTTTCCTTTCTCGTGGAGGATGGTCTTCTCCACACTTTGAATCAGGCGGTCCAGCCGGCCCCGCCGCTTGTGAAGCTCCGCAAGATGGTTGTTAAGCGCCGCCAACCGGTCAAAGGACGGCGCGGAAAGGATGGCCTTGATATCCGTGAGGCTTAAATCCAGCTCACGGTAATACAGGATCTGCTGCAGTGCGTCCACTTCTTTTTCCCCGTACATCCGGTAACCCGACGCGGTGACCTTCATAGGCGAAAGCAATCCGATCTCGTCGTAGTACCGGAGGGTCCGGGGGCTGATCCCGGCCAATCTTCCCAGCTTCAAAACGGTGTATTCCATCTTGCATTCCTCCCGACAGATTTATGATAAACCTTTCCGTAACGTAAATGTCAAGCCTTTTTTTAAATCTCTTTTTTGCTGCTTTTTTCCGTTTTATAAAACACTTTCCGTTGACACAGGGGAAGTTTGCGGGTATAATACCTTCAAATCTTCATAGAAGCGCTTTTGCTTCATTGCGATGATAGGAAGAGTAGCCGGAAAATTTCCGTTCAAGAGAGCCGCCGCAAGGTGAGAGGGTGGCACGGAGCTTTCGGGGAAGAACAGCCTGGAGCAGCCAACCGAAAGGCATACGCCCAGTAGGCTTGGACGGGACCGGCCCGTTTTCGCCGGAGGCAATCGCCTGCGGGCTGTTGCTGATGAGAGGGCCTTTGGCCCAGTGGGGTGGCACCGCGCAAGATCACGTCTTTCGTCCCGAGCAAGGGATTGAAGGGCGTTTTTTTATACCCAAATGTTTTCAAGGCTTGAGCCTAGGGGAGGAAAGACGGATGAAACGCACGCATTATTGCGGGGCTCTTGGGGAAGGGCACATCGGG
>JAEWWY010000530.1 GCA_023458835.1 Bacillota bacterium | reverse complement strand
TGTATACGGAATATATGGTTGTGTTCAATGGTGCAAAAAGCGGAGCCGAGATGCCCGACAATTCCTGCCTGCTCGCAGTCCTTTATGATGTTGTTACGCACGATGTGGCCGCCCACATTCTCTTTTTGCCAACAGGCGCTGTGCAAGGCGCGGAATATAACCTCTCGCTCCCGCTGAGTACCCCCTTTGAAGCCGGTACGCGTCCACTCGTTATGACCGGTCGATATTTCCTTGCCAAGGCTTATACCGCTGCATTTTGAGTCGCTGATGATATTGTCTTCAATAATCCAGCCGCGGCTCCAATGCGGCCCGATAAGCCCGGTTTGCAGTGCTGTAGGCGGCGCCCATGATGTGGCTGCCTGCTTGAGTATCAACCCTCTGACGGTGATATACCCTCTGCCGGTTTGCTCCGGCCAGAAAACGAAAGGTCTTACATTGATTTCAACATTTCCGCCGCGTGGGTCCTCCCCCTGAAAATTTGCCCATATCGCCGTGCGTTCGCCGTCAACCTCACAATACCATGTATACAGCGACCCGTCCTTGTCGCGTGATGTTTCTGTGACGGCCGGGTTTATAACCCCATCCAGCGTCTGAGCCTCATACATGGATTTTCCGTTTAAGTATACCTCGCCCGTATGAAAAGTCTTTACCTGTTCAAAAAACCAGTCGCCCTCGACTTTCTCAAGGTATGGGTTGTAATCGCCGAACATGCTGTTGGGCAGGACTGTTTTCCACACGCCTTCTCCCACATCCGCCCAGTCTGTGATTACCTCGGCGCCTGTAATGATGACGGTCTGCCCTTTAGCCGCTTGGTAAATAATCCGGCTATGCTCCGTGCCGCCGTTTTTAGGGTTTACCCATTCACGGTAGACGCCTTCGTGGATGGTTATGACATCCCCGGGCAAGGCTATGCGCGCAGCCTTTGAAACCGTACGGAACGGAGCTTCACGTGAACCCGCATTGGTATCCATTCCACACAACATGACATGATACTCCATAAACGCACCTCCATGAATATCGCTTTACTTTTATCCGTAGATTCATGGTATCATTTATCAAATCAAATGCAAATATTCATTTTTAATGAGTATACGCAAAAATGCATTTATCCGGCTGTTCTTATGGGAAATAGTTCAAATCTTAAGAATTTACACTGAACAGGTTTTTTTCACCCGCCCGCCGCTTAAGCATATAGGGATAGTAGAAATTTGCGCATAAACCACAGTTTTTTTCAATGTAAAGATACAAAATATAAAAAATGTCCACTGATCGAAAATATATACATTTGACGGATACGGCACATTGTCGCTACACTCAATATAACAAAACTGTGTTCGGAAATGATTTGCCCCACCATCATATAACGCTTAGGAGTGAGTTTATGTGACTAGCACTACGAAGAGTTTAATGCGGGATTCACAAAGAGCAAAGCAATGGAGATCCCTGCGTCGCAGCGCAAGGCTCAATTGGGAGCTATATGCAATCATAGCAATCCCAGTGATATGGCTATTGGTATTCAGCTACTATCCCATGTACGGCGTGCAGATCGCCTTTAGAAAATTCATCGCAAGCAAGGGTATAGCCGGCAGCCCTTTTGTCGGGCTCATGTATTTTGAAAAGTTCATCAAGAGTTATAACTTTAGCCGGGTGATACAGAACACGTTGTCCATTAGCATATATGACCTGATTATGGGCTTTCCGTTTCCCATTATACTGGCGTTGCTGCTCAACAACTGCCTTAGGCCGCGTTATAAGAAGTTTGTGCAGATCGTTACATATATGCCTTATTTCATATCTACGGTTGTTATGGTAGGCATTATCATACAGTTCCTGTCGCCAAAGGTGGGTGTAATCAACTACGCGATAATGGCCTTAGGCGGTAAAGAAATTGATTTTATGGGGAAGCCGGAATATTTTAAACATATATATGTGTGGACAAACATCTGGCAGGGAACAGGCTGGAACGCAATTATCTATCTTTCCGCGCTTTCATCCATCGATCCAGGCTTGCATGAAGCCGCTTTGGTAGACGGTGCAAATCGCTTTAAACGTATGTGGCATATAGACATACCTGGATTGCTACCGGCAATTACCATCATGCTCACCTTGCGTATGGGCAGTATCATGAGCGTTGGTTTTGAAAAGGCGTTCCTTATGCAGAACAACTTGAATCTCAGCACCTCTGAAATTATATCGACCTATGTTTACAAAACAGGTCTTGCCTCTGCGGCCCCCGATTACTCCTATTCCGCTGCCATAGGTCTTTTTAACTCGGTAATCAATTTAGTGCTTATATCAGTCGTAAACAAGGTAAACTCAAAAATAAACGAAATCAGCCTTTCGTAGAAGGGAGGAGCAAAATGTCAAGGGTGGTTTTAGAAAATGCCAGAACCAAAATCAGGGCAACACCTGAAGATAGGGTATTTAATTTTGTGAACGACGGGTTGATGCTATTGGCTGTACTCATCGTTTTATATCCTTTAATATACATATTAAGTTCTGCATTCTCATCGCCCACTGCCGTGTCGCAAGGCAGGGTTGTGCTGTTTCCGGTTGATTTTTCGTTAAGAGGCTTTGAGGAGGTTTTTAGCCATAAAGCCATATTAACCGGATTTTCCAACTCGATATTCTATACCGTTGTGGGTACGGCAGTAAATATAATCATGACCATGTGCGCGGCTTACCCTCTTTCACGCAAGGGAATGCCAGGCAGGCGTATCCTGCTGTTTATGTTTACGTTTACCATGCTGTTTAGCGGCGGCCTCATTCCATCTTACCTGCTTACATCCAAGCTTGGGCTTATCAACACCCGCGCCGTTATGATCATCCCAACAGCAATTAACGTGTTTAATGTTATTATCTGCCGCACTTTCTTTGAAACGACAATACCGGATGAGATTGCGGAGGCGGCCATGATAGATGGCTGCAGCCATACCAGATTCATGCTGCAGATGGTGATGCCTTTATCAAAAGCAATTATAGCGGTAATGGTATTGTATTATGGGTTAGGCCATTGGAACTCCTATTTCCAGGCATTCCTGTACATCTCTGATAAGTCAAAATACCCGCTCCAGATTGTGCTTCGGGATATCCTGATACTCAATCAAGTGAATGACATTATATCAGATCCATTACTCTATCAGGCAAAGGCGGGCATGGCGCAATTGCTTAAATACGCACTCATCGTTGTGTCCAGTGCGCCGTTTATGATTGCCTATCCTTTCGTGGCCAAGCACTTTGTGAAGGGTGTCATGATAGGCGCTGTAAAGGGATAAAGGCATGATTTGTTTCAGGCGAATGATACGTCTGTCAAATAAAGGGAGGTCAATAAAAAACAAGGGAGGTTCACAATGAAAAAAAGGATAGTAAACATGATTTCCCTAGGTGCATCATACGCCTGACAAATAGCAGCGACCAGTCAAAAAAATAGGAGGGCTTACAATGAAAAAAACAGCTTGTTTGTTGAGTATTCTTCTGCTGACATTTGCTGTGGTTACCACCGGCTTCGCCGGATCCGCCAACGATGCTTTGATTCCGTCTGCTCATGGCGGAGTAGCGGTAACGGCTCCCGGCGTTCTCCCCATCGTTCAAGAACCTGTTACCTTGACAATCATGGTTGCGCAGCACGCAAACATCGAGGATTATGTCAACAATAAGATGACCAAGTACATGGAAGAACAGACCGGTGTCAAGATCAACTGGATGATCATTCCTTCGCAGGATGCAACCCAGCGCGTCAACTTGATGCTGGCAAGCCAGGTTGATATGCCCGACATCATCATGGTGCCTAGCGGCATCTCCAACGAAGTTGTAGCGGACATGGCCGGCCAAGGTCTATTCCTGCAGCTTGATGAGATGGTTGAGAAGCTCGCATTCTGGTATGCACAGGTTCGCGAAAAGGATCCCCTCGTTGCGAATCTGATGAAGCTTCCCGACGGCCATGAATATACGATGCCCAAGGTTGTTTTATCTGAGCCGAACGCAATGTCAAGGCGCGCATGGATAAACAAAAACTGGCTTGACAAGCTTGATCTTGCAGTTCCGGCCACCACAGACGAGCTTTACACGGTTCTCAAGGCGTTCAAGGAACGGGATCCCAACGGCAACGGCAAGCAAGACGAAATCGGCGTGATGGGTTCCACAAACGGTTGGTCCGCATACCCCGAAGAGTTCCTCCTCAACTCCTTCGTAAAGTATAGCAGAGGCGCTCCTTATTATCTGGATAACGGCAAATTTGAAGCCGCCTATGACAAGGACGCTTACCGTGAAGGCCTTAAGTTCATGAACAAGCTATGTGCTGAAGGGCTTCTGGATCCCGCAACCTATACCCAGGACAATGACCAGATGAAGCAGCTCTTTGACAATCCTGATTACTCAATGATCGGCTTAGCTACCGGCGGCGGCACGTTCATCTGGGCGCCCATGGATGGGGAGAGGGTTAAGGAATATGCCCCCCTGGCTCCGCTTAAGGGACCGGCAGGCGTGCAGTATACCTACTATGAGCCTTTCGGAAGCTATTACACGAACGAATGGATTATCACCAACGCTTGCAAGAATCCCGAAGTTGCGTTTAGGTTCGCTGATTTCATGTACTCCCTGGATGTCAGCATGAGGAACCGCCTTGGCGAACCCGGCGTAGACTACTCCATTCCCACAAATGGCGAA
>JAEWWY010000529.1 GCA_023458835.1 Bacillota bacterium | reverse complement strand
GCCTGGGGTATTGTGTCGCCGTCCAAAGAAAGCCTGTTTTCAACCCTGAAAAGGCAAGGGTTCTAAATATCCCCCCAAAGCTGTTCCAAACCCTTCACGAAGGCCGGCCCGCCCTGCTGGAGGACGGCCGGGTGATTGAAGCGCATATGGTCCTGGACGGCCCCCGGGCGCCCATCCGGATCTGCTACTGCACCGACACCAGGTATACGGACAGGCTCATCGATTTTGCCCGGGACGCGGACCTGCTCATCAGCGAGGGCATGCATGGCGATGAAGCCCTGCGCGAAAAGATGCAGGAAAAGGGGCACATGCTGTTTTCCGACAGCGCCCTTTTGGCCAGGGAAGCCCGCGCAAAGCGCCTGTGGCTGACCCACTACAGCCCCGCCCTTCTGGACCCGGCCGCCTATCTGGAAAACGCCAGGCGCATCTTTGCGGACGCTGTGGCCGCCCGGGACGGCATGCACATCACCCTGGGAAAGAAGCCTAAAAAGGATGCTTAAGACGGCAAAAGCCGCCTTACAAAAGCGGCTTTTACTGCAGCCATATACGTTTATTCCTTGATGGACCCGATCATGATCCCATGCACAAAATACTTTTGCAAAAAGGGATACACGCACAAAATGGGCACCGTGGCCACCATGACCGCGGCCATTTTCAGGCTTTCGGAAGGGATGGCCTGCTTGGCCGCGGCCCGAAGGTCGATGGCCCCCCGGCTGTTCATGGCGGCGCTGGAATTGAGTATTTCCCGCAAAAGGTACTGCAAGGTAAACAGCTTTTCGTTGCGGGTAATAAACAGCATGCAGGCGTACCATTCATTCCAGTAGCCCACGGCCAGGTATACGATCATCGTAGCGATGATGGGCATGGACATGGGCAGGATGATGCGGAAGAATACCGTGAAGTCATTCGCCCCGTCGATCTTGGCCGACTCCTCCAGGGATTCCGGGATGGACATGAAGGAATTGCGCATGATGATCAGGTTCCAGGTGGCGATGGTACCGGGGACGAACAAGGCGAAGAAGGTATCGGTCAGCCCAAGATTCTTGACCACCATGTACCAAGGGATCAGGCCGCCGTTTACAAGCATCGTAAAGAACACGAAGAACATCATGAACTTGCGGTAGGGCAGGTACTTTCTGGACAGGGCGTAAGCGCCAAGGGACGTGAAAAACAGCGTATTCAGGGTGCCCACCACCGTCAGAAGCGACGTGGATTGAAGCGATACGGTGAACTTTTCACTGGAGCCAAACAGGTACTGGTAGTTGTACACCGTCAACTGCGAGGGAAGGAACTGGAACCCCTTGGCGGCAATCTCCACCTCCGGGGTAAAGGAGGCGATGGCGATCAAAAGAAACGGCGCGATAAACAGCGCGGACAAGGCAAGCATCAAAAGGGTGTTGAAGATGCGGAAGGGCAGCGGAGCCGCCGTGGGCTCCACCCATCTTCTTAAACGGAAACGAGTCACCATACGCCGTACTCACCCGCCTTGTTCGCGATTTTGTTGGTGATGACCACCAGCAGGAAGCTGATACCGGACTGGAAGATGCCCATGGCCGTCGCCAGGGAAAACTCGCTGCGCTGCAGGCCCCTGCGGTAGATGGCAAAGTCCAGCACGTCCACGGTCTTGTAAAGGGGCGTGTTGGCGCCCACCAGGGAATAAATCTGCTGAAAGTTGCCGTTCATCATGCCGCCCATGCTCAAAATAAACATAACGATAATGGTAGGCAAAATGCTTGGCAGCGTAATATACAATATCTGCTTTAAGCGGCCGGCGCCATCGATGACGGCGGCCTCGTACATTTCCGTGTTGATGTTGGCGATGGCGGCCAGATACAAAATCGACCCAAAGCCCACCGACTTCCAGATGTCGGTCACCACCAGCAGGCCCCGCCACAGGTCGGGGCGGATGTACCACTTGGGCGGGGCGATGCCCACACCCGTCAAAAACGTGTTCAGCAGGCCGTAATTGCCGTTGATCAGGGCGTATAAAATAGCGCTGATGATTACCCAGGATACAAAGTGCGGCAGGTAGGAGATGGTTTGCACCGTGCGCTTGAACCTTTTGCCCCGTATCTCATTGAGCAGCAGGGCAAACAGGATGGGCATGGGAAAGCCGATCAGTATTTTATAGATGTTGATGACTACGGTATTGGTCACCAGCCTGCCAAAATCAGGCAGGGAAAAAAGCGTTTTGAAATTCTGCCAGCCCACGTATGCGCTTCCCTCAAAGCCCTTCCAGGGGATGTAATTAAAAAAAGCCATCCGAAGGCCCCAAAGCGGCGCATAACTGAAGATCAGCAAAAAGGCTGCCGTTGGCAGAAACATCAGGTACAGCAGCTTATGCTTTTTAATGTTGAAAAAAAAGCCGTGCTTCTTCATGGGCGACCCCTTTCATTGCCTGCGTGGAGGAAAGGGGGAGGGGGGAAACCTCCCCTCCCCCTCCAGGCAAGCCTGTTACTGCTGGGCAGACAGCCACTCAGTATATTGGCGGGTATATTCCTCCACCAACTGGGTGCCGCCGGTGGCATACCAATTCTCCACGATGCTGTCAAAATCGTCCAGGCTGCTCACGCCCACAACGATGTTGAACATGTTCTCAAATAGATCGATGGGGGTATACATGCCGGTATTGGTGGAATCCACCGTAAAGCCCTCCAGGCCGGTCTTGATCAATTCCGCCGTGGCATATTCCTCGTTCAATGCGTTGTGGATGTTTTCCGTGGCGGGATCGGTGGTTTCCATGGGCTTCAAAATGTCCAGGAACTCCCAGGACAGGGGACGGTAGATGTCGTTGTAGGGCGCGTTTTCAGAGGTGATGTTCTCGGGATAGCCCCAGTTCTCGCCCTTGTCGATCCAGTGCTTGCCTTCAATGCCCATATCGGCCAGGCGGTAGAAATCCGGCTCGGCGACCATCTTGTTGAAGAACTGCACGATCTCCTTGGCGACCTTGGTGCCCTGGCGGATCCACAGCACGCGGCCCACGCCGTAGGATACGGGGAAGGATTTCACACCCTGCTCATTTTTGGGAACAGGCATGAAGTCGGCCTTGGCTTCGGGGAAGTTGGCAAGCAGCGCGTCCCGGGCCCAGATCAGCGGGCGGTGGGGATCGCAGAACCAGATGCCCACGCGGCCGGAGGTCCACAAAAGGGTCTGGCTGTCATCGTTGCCGGACAGGAATTCCGGATCGAACCAGCCCTTGTCCACCCAATTCTTGTACAG
>JAEWWY010000528.1 GCA_023458835.1 Bacillota bacterium | reverse complement strand
CATATGTATCGCCCTGATAAATGCTCCCGGCCCAAATAATCGCGCCCCGGTGTGTCGGGTACACTTGACACGCCGGGGTGTTTCTGATATGCTGGGTGTAAGGTTAGCTTGACACGGACGTGGAGGTGATCCTGTGAAAAATCATGTGAAAAAGCTTCGGGAGGAACGCGGCCTCACGCAAAAAGAGCTGGGCGAGCGCGTAGGGGTCTCCCGCCAGGCCATCAATGCCATCGAAACCGGAAAGTTTGACCCGTCTATATGGCTTGCGCATGATCTGGCATGCCTTTTTGGCATATCCATTGAAGCGCTATTTCTCTTCAAGGAGGAGGACAGAAAATGAAACGCATCCTCAGGCGTCCCGTAACCAACGTGGTGTGCATCAGCCTGTTCACGGCCTTTTATGCGCTGGTCTTTATGGCAACCTCCCGGAGCATATGGTTCAAAGACCTGCTTGAACCAAGCGATGCAATGCAGGGAGCCATACCCTTTTGGGAGGGCTGGAGGGGTTTTCTCGCCACCGGATATCACGCGTATATCGCCTATGCCATGATCGCATTGACCATACTGGTCGTCATCCTTTTGATGCTGCGCCGCCATCCTTACGATGAGTATCACACGTCGCTCCTGATGCAATGCCTCGCGGTGGCCGCCGTGCTTACGCTGATTGCCATCGCAGTCTTTTACATGATCATATTGAGGGATCCCAATGGCATCGTCGAAAAGTTCACGCTCTTTATTGTCGTCAATTGGACCACGGTGGTGCTGTCCGACCTTGTCTTTGTACTCCTGTGCAGGTGGAAATAGCGCATGAAGATTCTGCTCATCCAACCCAAATTAAACAAGCGGCCCATGGATACCGATCTCAAAGCCCGCATGGCCCCTTCCCTTGCGCTGCTGACACTGATGCGGCTTACTCCCAAAGAGCATGAGGTGGTCATGGTCAACGAAAATGTGGAAGCCATCGACTATCGCGTTAAGGCCGGCCTTGTGGGCATAACAGTGACGCTGGATGTGATGCCGCGCGCCTTAAGTATTGCGCGGGAGTTCCGCAAACGGGGCGTCGCCGTCGTGGCCGGAGGGATTCACGTCACCTGCAGCCCGGAAACCTGCCTGCCCCACTTTGACGCGATCTGCGTCGGCGCCGCCGAACGGGTATGGGCGCGCATAATCGGGGACGCGTCAAAAGGTGAGCTTCAAAAAGCATACCATGATATGGAGAATTTCCGCGGGGACGAGATCGCCTCTCCCTTGTATGAAAGGGCCGACAGAAACAGATATCTTTACACCAACGTGGTAACAACGAGCCGTGGCTGCCCAAACCGCTGCGATTTTTGCTACAATAGCTGCCGAAACAGGGTATATGTGCGGCGGCCCATAACCGATGTGATCCGCGATATCCGGGCGCAAGGGACACGGCATGTGCTGTTCATTGACGACAACTTTGCAGGGGAGCCGGATTACACCCGCGCATTGCTCCATCAAATGCGGGGCCTGGACATCAAATGGAATGCCGCCGTGACCACAAGAATATTGGACGAGCCTGAGCTTCTTGATCTGATGGCGGAGACAGGCTGCCAGAGCCTTTTCATCGGGTTTGAATCCATCAACAACGCGGCCCTTCAGGGCGTGAATAAGGACAATCAGTTTGAAAAGTATGACAGGCTTGTGGAGGCCATTCATAGCCGGGGCATGATGATCAATGCAAGCATGGTGTTCGGCCTGGACGGAGACGGCCGGGAGGTGTTTGAAAAAACCCTCGGCTGGCTTTTGAAAAACAGGATTGAGACGCTGACCTCCCATATCCTGACGCCATATCCCGGCACGGCGCTGTATCGCCGCATGGAGAAATCGGGACGCATCATTGTGCGCGACCTTTCCAAATACAACACGGCGCATGTGGTTTTTCAGCCTAAAGGCATGACGGCGGAAGAATTGTACAAAGGATACCTTTGGATGTACCGCAAGTTTTATTCCTTTGGCAGCATCCTGCGCCGCATGCCAAAGCAGAAGGCGCAGCGGATGCCTTACCTTTTGTTCAACCTGTTCTATCGCAGGTTTGGAAGATTCACCTCGGCGCTGTCACGGGTGATCCCCATGCGTGTGCTGGGCTCCTTGGCCACACGGATATCCTACCGGGTCAAATAATGCGCTTAAGGCATCCAATCCGTTATTGATAAACACATAGAAGCGATGTAAAATGAAGGGGGATATGCGGGGTATAAATGAAAGACCAGAGCAATCATTTTACGGAGGAACGTATGCTTTATTTGCGTGAAGTTAACAAGGACAATTTTCAGGAATGTGTTTCATTGGTTGTTCAGGAGGAGCAGCGCACGTTTGTTGCGCCCAATGTACGCTCGCTGGCGCAGGCCTATGTGTTTCAGGATGTGGCTAAGGTGTTTGTTCTATATGATGACAACGTAATGGTCGGCTTTACGATGCTCCACGTGGATCATGCGGAAAAGGAGTATTGGCTTTGGCGGTTCATGATCGACAGGCGTTTTCAGCGTCAGGGCTGTGGCAGGGAAGCGATGGGGAAGATCATTGCCTATTTTGCTTCCATCGGTGCGAAGACCGTCAGGCTGTCCTTTGAGCCGGAAAACCAAATTGCCGAAAAGCTGTATGCCGGCTGCGGCTTTTACAGGAACGGCGAAGAAAACGACGGGGAGATCGTTATGCAGCTTGATCTGTAAAACCGCCATAAAATGAAATAAGCCATAAATGCGCGCCTGCAAATGCGCGCATTTGTGCTATAACAGCATCTTTTTGCAGGTAACAAGGATGTAAGGCATACCACATTTGTGCTGCTGAGCGGTGGCGGAGTATTTCGGGTACGGCTGGAGTGAAACCACGAGCGTTCCGCGGACATCGGAAAACATTGCGGAAGAGATACGCGCGGCATTGGAGAACGCGGGCATCCATCCGCCCTATGTGCTTGTTTCCCACTCCTTGGGCAGCATC
>JAEWWY010000527.1 GCA_023458835.1 Bacillota bacterium | reverse complement strand
CTACTATCATTTTGCGGATCCCCCAATACGCGCAGGTGACGGTCCTCTCCAAAGGAGATACCTGGAGCCAGGTTTCCTACGGCGGGAAGACGGGGTATGTGATGACGACCTATCTGGGCTTTGGAGGCGCTACGCCCGCCCCCTCTCCCTCGCCGGGGCCGACTCCGCCTGCGCCCTCTTCTGCCTATGTCAATACCCAGCAAGGTTCTTTGAACCTGCGCAAGGAACCAAAATCCAACGCTGCCGTTCTTTTGAGGATTCCGCAATATGCCCCGGTGCCGCTTCTTTCCAAAGGAGATGCCTGGAGCCAGGTTTCCTATGGCGGGAAGACGGGGTATGTGATGACCAGCTACCTGGGCTTTAATACACCTACACCCTCTCCGTCTCCGACTCCCACGCCATCGCCCACAGAAACGGATGAAACGACACCTACTCCGACGCCTTCGCCAACACCCACCCCTGCCCCCACGGCAACGACCGCCTGGGTGAACACGCAAACCGGTTCCTTGAACATGCGCAAAAGCGCCGTCTCCGGCAGCAGCGTGGTGATGACCATTCCACAATACAGTGTCGTGGGCGTCCTGGTAAAGGGGACTGACTGGTGCAAGGTGAGCTACGCCGGCAAGACGGGGTATGTGATGACGGGATATCTGTCCTTTGCCGGCAATCCCCCGACCTCAGGCGGGGAAACCCAAAGTGCCTGGGTGTTAACAGCCAGCGGTTCCCTGAATATCCGCTCAAAGCCTGAAAGCTCGGCCATAAAGGTTGGTGCGGTGCCCAGGCTTGCACAGATTACAGTGTATTCGAAAGGATCCACCTGGTCGCAGATATCCTGGAACGGTATCAGCGGCTACGTGATGACAACATATTTGGCATTCACCAAACCGGCTGAGCTTGCTTCCGCGGCTTTGCAGGATACAAACCAGCTCCAGGAGTCGGGTCAAACCCAGGAAACGAATCAGAGTCAGGAATCGAATCAAACCCAGGAGCCGGATCAGGCCCAGGAAACGGGCCAGGAGCAGGACCAGACCCAGGAAGCAGATCATACGCAGCAGCAACAGCAGCAGCCTGCCGCGCCAGTGCTTGACCCCACCCTGACGGCATCAGAGGAGGGGCTGACAGCCACCGTCACTCCGGAACACGGCACGCTGAACCTGCGCACGGAGTGCAGTGAGGCATCAACCATTCTGTTTGAAATGCCGGAGGGGGAAGTGATTCAAGTGCTCATGCAGGGTGATACCTGGTGCAAGGTGGTCTATAAGGGCCAGGAAGGCTACTGCATGACAAAATACCTTACCTTCCCCTTCCCGCCGGAGGCATAGGATGGGGGAGTCTCAATGGGTGAAGCCCGGCGAACGGGTGGATGACCTGCAGTTCGCCGGGCTCACCATCCTGCAAAATCCAAAAATGTTTTGCTTTGGCATGGATGCGGTGCTCTTGGCTGAATTTTGCGGTGTCCGTCCCAGGGATAAGGCGGCGGATTTGGGTACAGGCACGGGCATACTGCCCCTTTTGATGGCCGGGCGGGCGGAGCATGCCGTTGTCCACGGCTTTGAGATTCAAAAGGATATGGCGGACATGGCCCAAAGAAGCGTTGCCATGAATAGACTGGATCACCGTATTTTTATCCATCAGGAGGATTTGCGCAACGCCCCGCGCCTTGTAACGCCCGGCTCACTGGATCTGGTGGTGAGCAATCCGCCTTACGGAAAGGCGGGCGGCGCCCTTTTAAACCCCAAAGAAGAACTTCGCCTGGCGCGGCATGAGGGCGGCACAACCCTTGATGAAGTGATATACGCCGCCAAGGTTCTTCTAAATAACGGCGGCCGGCTGGCGGTGGTGTTCCCGGCTCCGCGGATGCTGGAATTGCTGGATATGATGCGGCTTCACAAGATAGAGCCCAAACGGCTGCGGATGGTGCACTCCAGGACGGACAAAGCCCCCCACCTTGTTTTGGCGGAGGGCATCAAGTCTGCCAGGCCTATGCTGCACTGCCTCCCGCCACTGATCATCTACGATGAGCAGGGGAAGCCTACGCCGGAATTAGACCGTATCTATCATCGGAATGCTTCGGGAAAGGTATAACTGGCTGAAGGCATCAAGCTTCCAGCGAGGTTAAGCTGTCGCGCTCCTTCGGGGGCGCTTTTTTCATGAATATCCGAACAAGCAGTACAAAACTCCATACAAGCCCCACGGCTTGACCGGCCATCGTGGCAAAGGCCGCTCCATACAGGCGAAGATCGGCCATCCCTGTCAGGAACCAACTGCTCAGCAGCGTGACACCTGCTCCCGCCAGCGTGCCATACAGCGCTTGTTTTTGTCTGCCCAGCCCGGCGATCATACCCGACAATACCTGCTGCAGGCTCATGAGCATCACCGAAGGGCATAAATAGCGGATAAGCGGCGTCAATTCAGGCAGCCGGTACATGCTTCCGGCGATCCACGGGGCGATTGCATATAGAATCACTCCGCAGGCCGCGCCCACCAGGATGGCGGCCAGCAAAAGCTGCAGGCTGATGGCTTTGAGCGCTTTTGGATTGTTCTCCCTGGCCGCCAATGCCGGTGTGGCCAGCATGGCCAGTGATCCTGTGAATACCGAGGGCAGCATGACCACCGGCATCACCATGCCCGCCAGCATGCCGAAGCGGGAAGTGGCTTCCATAAGGCCCAATCCGGATGACCGCAGGCGGAAGGGGATCATCATGGCGTTCAGAGACCTTAATACCGTGCTTGTGAGCCGCGTTGCGGTGGGGGGCAGCGCAAGGCGCAGCACCTGCTTTTGCGTTTGTTTATCAGGCTTCGCCGCGGGCTTTTTTATATGCAGCATCAGGATTACCAGGACCACGCCCGCCGCTTCCGAAACGGCGGTGGCAAAACCGGGCACGGATGCCGTCCATGCTGCGGAAAGGCTCGGCAGCGCCTTTAACAGCACAAAAGCAATCAAAAAGCGAAGTGTCTGCTCCGTGATTTCGCTGATTGCCGGAGGCCAGGCGTTGTTCATGCCGTAGCAATACCCGTTGTATGCAGCCGAATAGCCCAAAACAAGGATGCATGGCGCGGACATCAACAGGGAGGGGAAGGTGCGGTCATCCCCCAGAAGCCTTGCTATCATGGGCGTCAAAAGCAGGTACAAGGGGATCCATACAAGCGACAGCAGCCTGACCAGGCGTTTGCCGGCGTGAAGCGCGTCTTCCTTTTTCCCTTCCGCCGCCTTGGCTGTCAGCCTGCTTACCGCAAGTGGCAGCCCCGCCGTGGCGGGGGTGATGGCCATCATGTGTACGGAGCCTCCAAGCTCCATGATCCCCATGATCTCAGACCCCAGCATTCTGGAAAACAGCACCCGCATCAAAAATCCCATGGCCCGGACCAGGGTATTGGCCAATGTTAGCAATACCGCCTGTTCCCGGATGGTTTGTTTCGCCATCGCCATCCCTCCCCGGAGAACATATGCCGGGAAGGCGAAAGGAATGTCGTTTGACACTTACATCCAAACACCGTATAATAACAAAAAACGCCCGGATGGGCGAAAAATGAGGGGATGGTGGCTTTTTGGATAAATGGGATCACCGGTTTATGCAGATGGCCCATGTTATCGCCGGGTGGACAAGCTGCTTTGTGGAAGGACGCAGCATTGGGGCCGTGATCGTCAAGGATAAAAGGATCATGACGACCGGCTACAACGGCGCTCCCGCGGGGCTTAAAACCTGTAAGGAGCGGGGCGAATGCATGCGCCGCCGGTTGAACATCCCCTCCGGTACCCGGGCGGAATTGTGCTACGCCATCCACGCCGAACAAAACGCTATCATCCAGGCAGCGAAGCTGGGCATTTCCATCGATGGCGCCACGCTGTACTGCACGCATCAGCCCTGTTCCGTATGCGCCAAGATGATCATCAACGCGGGCATCCGGCGGGTGATTTATCAGGAAGGCTATCCCGACCCCTTCTCCCTGGAGATATTCGGGGAAGCGGGCGTGCTTCTGGAACAGTACGTTCCGCAGGCATAGTTCATTTTTTGGAAGGCGTATCCGGCCACGGCTCTTCGCCTGCGTTCCAGCCCCGAAGCTTGTTGATGGCCCGCTCCACCGCATCCCTGGAATTGCCCCAGGGCTTGTCTTGGTTGCGGTAATCAAATTTGAGCGTGAACCATTCCACTTCCTGTTCGATGCGCTTCAAGCTTGAGGTGATCAGGCCCGACAGCGTTTCTAAAAAGGAGGCAAGCTCCCTGGCGGGCATGCTTTCCTCCGCCATGGATAATAGCTGCGCTCCGTGGGGGATGCATACGCCTTTGGATTCGGAAAATGCCTTCTTAAAATCCTTATCCCGCTCCCATAGGTACAGCATGGTGTAGACGTAGCGGTTCATGTGCTCTTTGATGCTGTCGCATAAAATGCAGGCGGACGCCGTTTCCTCAAGCGATTTGGCCGCCTCCTGCAAAGGGGTCAAATTCGATCCGTTTCCTTTGAACATCCTTTTAAGGGCCATTCCGCCCGTCTGTTTCCCGGCGTCCTTTGCCTTGGAAAGGATGCTTTCCACAGCCTTTTCCGTTTCCTTCATGTGGGTGTGCAGCATCAGAGCCAGGCCCAGGCGGTTCTTTTCTGCAAAAAGCTGCTTTAAATGATGGCCGCAAAAACCCTTCTGATTCACGCGGATGCGGGTATCGGGTTCCATGACCGACGCGCCCAAAAAGCGCTGGATATCCATCAGTTCATTCCGGCGCTTCAGCGCGCACAGGGGGCATTCGCTGTTTAACTTCACCGCATCCCATACGGGAATGGTATCGATGTGGTATTGCAAGGACAGGCTCCTTTCCCTTGGGGCATGTTTTGTCCATCGTAGCACAGCATGCCCTTGCGTTTCAAGGTTTTTGCATATTTTCCTCCTGCCTCTCATAGGGTGTAGCGATTGGGACAAGGAGGGATGCACATGCATACTGCAAAAGTTGAGAAACGGACCTATAAGGCGCCTGGCGGCGGCAAACGGATCCTGACGGGCGTGCTGCTCTTTGTATCCTGTCTTCTGATCCTCTCCGGGCTGCTCAGGGATAATAAAGGCGGCCTTTGGATGGAAGTGAAGGTCACGCCTACGCCGACAGTCATCGGAAAGGCCTTTGATGAAACGATCACCGCCCGGGAAATCAGCCTTCCGGCCAGAAGCTGGTTTGCCATCCAGCTTGGCGTTTTCGATGGCGAAGATTCCGCCCGTGCCCTGGCGGAAAGCTTCATGGCCCGGGGTGCGGCGGGCTATGTGCGAAAGGATAGCCGCTTTCGGGTGCTGGCGGCGCTGTATTCTACAAAGGAGGAAGCGCAAACTGTACGCCAGCAGCTTCAAGGCCAGCATGATATCGATTCCTATGTATATGAGATTGCCCTGCCTGAGATCGTATTGAACGTGAACGGCATGGCGGGTCAACTGGATGCGCTGGAGGCCGGGCTGCAGTTTTTGCACACCACCATCCAGAAGTTCTGCGAGATTTCTGTCTCTATGGACAGGCAGGATCTTGTTGTGGAGCAGGAGCTGAGCCGGCTGGCGGAGGTCGCCTCCCAGGCGGATACGTTGAAAGGTGTGCTGACGCAAAGGTCTGCGGCTGTCAACTATGCGGCTGTGGGCGACCTGATCAGCCTGCTTGGCGAGATCGGAAAATATTCGGTTACTGTGGCAGAAGCATCCCCCAAAGGCACGGTGGCCATGTCGGCGCAAATGAAAAATCAAACGCTGGCGCTGCTTTCCAGCGTGGAAAATTATCTGTATAGCTTTGGGAAATAGCCTTTCACACAAATGCGGAAGGACGGAACACATGACGATCAGGGAAATTATGACATTGTTGGACGCCAAGGTGCTCCTGGGGGAAAATCATTTGGACCGGAGGGTTTTCAGCGGCTGCGGCTCCGATCTGATGAGTGACGTGCTGGCCTTTGTGAAGGAAAACACGGTGCTGATCACGGGCCTTACAAACCTGCATGTGATCCGCACGGCGGGGATGGTGGATATCAACTGCATCCTGTTCGCCAGGGGAAAGATGCCGGATTCGGAGATGCTGGAAGAGGCCGAAAAACTGGACTTGGTGATTTTGTCCACAGCCAAAACGGCCTACACCGCATGCGGCATCCTGTTTCAAAGCGGGCTGCCCGGTGTGGAGCATAGCTAAAAAGTTTGGTGAAGTGATGTATGCTGATCCGTGAGGCATTTTCGATAGAAGCGGGAGATTACCAGCGGGCCGGGGAAGCATCGGCCGCCATCAAGCGCACGCTGAAGCAATTGGGTGTGGGCGGGCCGGTATTGCGCCGGATGGCGGTGGCCTCCTATGAGGCGGAGATGAACCTGGTGATCCATAGCCTGGGAGGAACGCTGACGCTTATGGTGGAACCGCCCATGGCTTACCTCTCCTCCAACGACGTTGGGCCCGGCATACCCGATATTGAAGCGGCCATGCGGGAAGGCTTCTCCACCGCCAGCGAGGAGGCCAGGAGCCTGGGGTTTGGGGCCGGCATGGGCCTTTCCAATATGAGGCGCAATGCCAGCACGTTTCAAATAGAAAGCCGCCTTGGGGAAGGGACAAGCATCCGCATGGCGTTTGAGCTGGGAGAAGCCTTGTAAGCTGGGCTTTTCTTAAGCGCTGGAGGTTTTTTCATGGAAACGAAACGCTTTCATTCCGTCCGCCTGGACAAAACCCGCTGCAAAGGGTGCACCAATTGCTTGAAGCGCTGCCCGACGGAGGCGATCCGCGTCAGGGACGGGCGTGCGCATATCATCGACGAAAGATGCATTGACTGCGGCGAGTGCATACGGGTTTGCGCCTATCACGCCAAGGTAGCGCAGACGGACCCATTGTCCTCCATCAGCAGGTTCAAATACAAGATCGCATTGCCAGCCCCTTCGCTGTACGGCCAGTTCAAAGGATTGCAATCCGTTGGCCGGGTGCTCACGGGGCTTAAAAGAATGGGCTTTGACGATGTATTTGAAGTAGCGCGTGCGGCGGATGTGGCAACGCGCGCCATCCGGGAAAAGCTGCGGCGGGACGGCGTGCCCAAACCCCTGATCTCCGCAGCCTGCCCGGCCATCACCAGGCTCATCCAGGTACGCTTTCCGGACCTGATCCCCCACATTGTGGATGTGCGCCAGCCCATGGAGCTGGCGGCCATCATGGCCCGCAGGGAGTTTTGCAAAGCCCATGGCGTGAAGCCGGAAGAAGTGGGCTGCTTTTTCATCACGCCATGCGCCGCCAAGGTGACGGCTATCCGCAGCCCTATTGGCCATGAAAGCTCGGCGGTGGACGGGGCCATCTCCATTATGGAGATCTACGGGCTTTTATCCAGCCACACCAGGGCGCAGGGCCAGCCGCCGGAAGATACGCCGGCCGCTACAGCCTACGGTGTACGCTGGGCAAACAGCGGCGGCGAAGCCCGTGCGGTCTGTCCGGAAAACAGCCTGGCGGTAGATGGCATTGAAAACGTGATCCGTGTGCTGGAGGAGATTGAGAACAACAAGCTCAACGATTTGCAATTCTTTGAAGGTTCCGCCTGTACCGGCGGCTGTGTGGGCGGCCCGCTGACGTTTGAAAACAATTACGTAGCCAAAAATGCCGTGCGGAAGCTGGCCGAAACCATGGACAGCGCCCATCCGGACGACAAAGTGGATGTTTCTATTTTGGACAAGTACCCGCTGTATGGGCGCAAGCCTATACTGCCCAACAGCGTTATGCAATTGGATGAGGATATCATGGAGGCCATGCGCAAAATGGAGCGTATGGAGCAAATCGTAAAGGATCTGCCGGGCTATGACTGCGGCTCCTGCGGCGCGCCTACCTGCCGGGCGCTGGCGGAGGACATCGTAAGGGGGTATGCCCGGGAGATGGACTGCGTACACAAGCTCAAGGAGCAGTTGAAAATCATGGCCCAGCAGATGGTGAACCTGGCGCAGAACCATAAATAGGAGGCACGCTTATGACAGTGGCGCAGTTGATGGATGTTCTGGACGCAGAGAACCTGACTCCGGGCGTTTCCCTTGCGGGGGAGGTATCCTGCGGGTATGTTTGCGATCTGTTAAGCTGGGTCATGGCCCATGGCGCGCCCAAAACGGCCTGGATCACTGTACAAACGCATTTGAATGTCATCGCCGTGGCGGTGCTGATGGAGTTTTCCTGCATCCTTCTGCCGGAAGATATCGATATGGAAGAAAGCTCGATAAAAAAAGCAGAAAGCGAAAACATCCCGGTGCTGAAAAGCCGGAAGGCAGCCTATCAGCTTTGCGGGGAAATGGCTGCCGCGGGCATTCCTGCTTCCGCAAGGTAACCGTATGAACATCTTTGTGGATTTGCACATCCATTCCTGCCTGTCGCCCTGCGGCGATAGCGAGATGACGTCATGGAATATCTGCGCCATGGCAAAAATCAAGGGACTTCAAGCCATCGCTGTCACAGATCACAATTCCGCGAAAAATCTGCCTGCCGCGGACGCGGCCGCCAAGGCGCATGGCCTTGTGCTGCTGCCGGGCATGGAGATTACAACCCGCGAGGAAGTCCACCTGCTGGCCTATTTCTTCACTGTGGAACAGGCTTTGGCGATGGGGGAATTTCTTTATGATCATCTTCCCGGCATACAAAATAATCCATGCCTGTTCGGCGAGCAGCAGATTTTGAATAAGCGGGATGAAGTCACGGGTGTGGAATGCCGTTTGCTTATCTCCGCCACCGATCTTACCCTGCATCAGGCAGCGCATGAAATCAAGCGTTTTGGCGGATGGGCCGTGCCTGCCCATATCAACCGCGGCGCCAATGGGCTGCTTGCGAACCTTGGTTTTTTGCCTGACGATGTTTGTTTTCCCGCCTTGGAAGTATCGCCTCAATTGCCCGTATCAAAAGACATCCTCCGGGGGAAAATCGTGTTGCGCGCTTCAGATGCCCATAGGCTGGAAGACATTTCCGAAGCTGTATATGGTTTGGAAGTGGCCGAAGCATCGCCTTCAGGAATTATGAAAGCATTAGGTTATGTGCAAGTAAGATGTTTGTAAGGAATCGAAGCATCGTTAAAATTCTAACTAATTTGCATTATATCAGTTTGTGGGCTTTCCACGAACTTTTTTAATTTGCGCATTTTTTGTCAAAAAGGCTGTTTTTGTATGGTTTTGGACGTGCAATTTACCCTGAAGTATGTTAAAATATCTACAAGCGTGGCGCGGTGTCGCCACGCTGGCTTGTGCAAAGAGTGAAGGAGGTCGCACCCCTCATGCCAGAACTGACGGAGAAGTATGCAAAGCTTACGCAAGTGATTGCGGCGCATCGGACAGAAAAAGGTGCCTTGATGCCGGTTTTGCAGGAAGCGCAGGAGATCTTTGGCTGTGTTCCCCTGGATGTGCAGCAGATCATCGCGGATGGTCTGGACACGACGCTCAGCGAGGTATATGGTATCACTACGTTTTACTCTCAATTTTCCCTGCAGCCCAGAGGAGAGTATGTAATCGGTGTTTGCCTGGGTACGGCCTGCTATGTGAAGGGTTCCCAAAAAGTTTTGGATAAATTGCAGGATGAATTGAAAATCCGCGTGGGCAAGACGACCTCGGATGGGAAATTTACGCTGCAAGCCACCCGCTGCCTGGGCGCATGCGGTTTGGCGCCGGTGATGATGATCAATGATGACGTATACGGAAGGCTGACGCCTGACGAAATACCTACCATACTGGACAAATACAGGGTCTAGCCATGCGGGACATATCGCTGCATCTGATGGATATCGTGCAGAATAGCTTGAGAGCGCAGGCTGCGCTTGTACAAATCCGCATGGCGCTGGATGAAAAAGGAACCCTGACCCTTGTGGTGGAGGACGACGGCTCGGGCATGGACCAGGAGCTTATACGCCGGGTACAAAGCCCCTTTGCCACCACCAGAACATCGCGGAAAGTGGGCCTGGGCCTGCCGCTTTATACGGAAAACGCCAGGCGAACGGGCGGCGGCGTCACAATTGATAGTGAGATGGGGAAGGGAACGAAGGTCACGGCTGTCTTTCATACTGGCCATATCGATTGTTTGCCTATGGGAGATATAGCGGAAACCATCCTGGCGCTGGTGATTGCCCACCCCCAAGCCCCCGATTTTGCTTTTTACCTGACCGCCCCCGGCGGGGAGGCCTCCCTGGATACCCGGATTATACGGAAGGTATTGCAGGGAGCAAGGCTTGACGAGCCGGAGGTTATCGCCTGGATGCAGGCATCATTGAAGGAAGAAATCCAACAAGTCTTTGGAGGGACGGATTATGAAATCCATCGCTGAACTGGAAGCCATCCGGCAGCGGACGCTGGACAAAGTCTTGCTGCGCAAAGAAGAAAAGGATGCTATCCGCGTGGTGGTCGGCATGGCCACATGCGGCATCGCAGCGGGAGCCCGGCCTGTGATGCTGGCCTTTGTGGAGGAACTCAAACGCAGGAATCTCGTGAACGTGACCGTGTCCCAAACCGGCTGCATCGGCATGTGCCGCCTGGAGCCCATGGTGGATGTGATCATCCCCGGCCAGGAGAAAGTAACGTATGTGAAGGTCAAGCCGGAAATGGTGGGCCGGATCGTGGCGGAACACATTGTCAATGGCCGCGCGGTGGAAGACTATGCCATCGGCGCGGCGGAAGACGCCTGATAAGCGGCCTGAGGAGGAAGAAATATATGGAACTGTATCGCGCTCACGTGCTTGTTTGCGGCGGAACCGGCTGCGCCGCTTCCGGTTCCGGTGATTTGCTCAAACAGTTTGAGGAAAAGCTGAAGGAACATGGCCTGGAAAAGGAAATCAAAATGGTCCGCACCGGATGCTTTGGCCTGTGCGAGGCCGGACCGGTGGTGATCGTCTATCCGGAGGGCACCTTCTATAGCCGGGTAAAGACCCAGGATGTTGACGAAATCGTCAGTGAACATCTGCTGAAGGGCCGCAAGGTGCAGCGCCTGGTGTACGTGGACCACGCCACCCAGGAAAGCAGCGTCACAAAGTCGCTGGAGGAAATCGGCTTTTACAAAAAGCAAAAGCGCCTCGCCCTGCGCAACTGCGGCGTGATCGACCCGGAGAACATAGACGAATATATTGCCTTTGACGGCTACAGGGCGCTGGGCAAGGCGCTCACGGAGATGACAAGGGAGCAGGTCATCGACGAGGTGGTCAAAAGCGGGCTGCGCGGGCGCGGCGGCGCGGGCTTTTCCACAGGCATGAAGTGGAAGTTTGCCTACCAAAGCCCGGCCGGCATGAAATACGTAGCCTGCAATGCTGACGAAGGCGATCCCGGCGCGTTCATGGACCGCTCCGTTTTGGAAGGCGATCCCCACAGCGTGATCGAGGCCATGGCCATCGCGGGCTATGCCATCGGCGCTTCCGAAGGCTATGTTTACGTCCGGGCAGAGTATCCCATCGCGGTCAAGCGCCTGGCCATCGCCATCGACCAGGCCAGGGAATACGGTCTGCTTGGCGAAAATATTTTCGATACGGACTTTTCCTTTGATCTTCATATCCGCCTTGGCGCCGGTGCTTTTGTATGCGGCGAGGAAACGGCTTTGATAGCTTCCGTGGAGGGAAAACGCGGCGAACCACGGCCCCGCCCGCCTTTCCCGGCGGTAAAGGGCATCTTCGGCAAGCCCACCAATCTGAACAATGTGGAAACCTACGCCAATATCCCCCAGATCATCTTAAAGGGCGCGGACTGGTTCAGCAGCATCGGCACGGAAAAATCCAAGGGTACCAAGGTGTTTGCGCTGGGCGGCAAGATCAACAACACCGGCCTGGTGGAAGTGCCCATGGGAACGCCGCTGCGTGAGATCATCTACGATATCGGCGGGGGCATCCCCGGCGGCAAGCAATACAAGGCCGTGCAGACGGGCGGCCCCTCCGGCGGCTGCATCCCTTCGGAGCACCTGGACATCTCCATCGAGTACGATACGCTGACAGCCATCGGTTCCATGATGGGCTCCGGCGGTATGATCGTGCTGGATGAAGACGATTGCATGGTGGATATCGCCCGCTATTTCCTGGACTTTACCGTGGATGAAAGCTGCGGCAAGTGCACCCCCTGCCGTATTGGAACAAAGCGCATGCTGGAGATTCTGGAGCGCATTGTGGAAGGCAAGGGCGAGATGGAGGACATTGATAAGCTGGAAACGCTGGGCAGAAACATCAAGGCAACGGCGCTTTGCGGCCTGGGGCAATCAGCCCCCAATCCCGTCCTCTCCACCTTAAAGTATTTCCGCAGTGAATACGAGGCCCATATCAAGGAAAAACGCTGTCCGGCCCATCACTGCCAGGCGCTCTTGAGCTTTGTGATCACCGACAAGTGCCGTGGATGCACGCTGTGCGCCAAGGTTTGCCCGGCGGGGGCTATCACGGGCGAGGTGCGCAAGCAGCATGTGGTGGATACGCAAAAGTGCTTAAAGTGCGGCGTCTGCATGGAAAAGTGCCGCTTTGGCGCCATCGTGAAGAATTGACGGCGAGGAGGAATTGAACATGGAACGACTTGTTTCGCTGACCATCGATGGCGTGAAGGTGGAAGTTCCGGCCGGAACAACCGTCTTGGAAGCCGCCCGGAAGGCGCACGTCCATATTCCCACGTTGTGTTATCTCAAAGGCATCAACGAGATCGGCGCCTGCCGCATCTGCGTGGTGGATACGGGCGCCCGTGCCCTGCAGGCGGCCTGCGTGCTGCCTGTGTCCCCCGATATGGCGGTCAGGACGAACACCCCCGCCGTTCGCGAGGCCCGGAAGCTCAACCTGGAATTGATTTTGAGCGCCCATGACAAGAAGTGCCTGACCTGTGTGCGCAGCCAGAATTGCGAACTGCAGACGCTTTGCCACGAGTTGGGCGTGGAAGACGGAGGCCGCTTTGAGGGCAAGCGGATTACCTATGCCGTGGATGACTTTTCACCTTCCATCGTCCGTGACAATAACAAGTGCGTGCTTTGCCGCCGCTGCGTGGCCGCCTGCACAAAGGCGCAGGATGTAGGCGTGATCGGAGCGGTGAACCGCGGCTTTGAAACGGCCATTGAACCGCCGTGGGAAATGAAGCTTGGCGAAATGGCCTGCATCAACTGCGGCCAGTGCATCACCGCCTGCCCTGTGGGAGCGCTGCGGGAAAAAGACGAGACCGATTTGGTATGGACGCTTCTCAACAATCCCAAAAAGCATGTGGTGGTGCAGACCGCCCCCGCTGTCCGCGCCGCGCTGGGTGAGGAATTCGGCATGGAGATTGGTACCCGCGTTACCGGAAAAATGGTATCTGCCTTGCGCCGCCTGGGTTTCGACAAGGTGTTCGATACCGATTTTGCGGCCGATCTGACCATTATGGAAGAGGCAACCGAACTGCTCGGGCGCTTAAATAATGATGGCGTCCTGCCTATGATCACCTCCTGCTCACCTGGCTGGATCAAGTATTGCGAGCATTATTACCCGGATTTCATCCCCAACCTGTCCTCCTGCAAATCTCCCCATGAGATGCTGGGCGCCGTGATAAAGACCTACTACGCCAAGAAGGCCGGCATCGACGCCGGCGATATCGCCGTGGTATCCGTCATGCCCTGCACCGCCAAGAAGTTTGAGGCGCAAAGGCCGGAGCTTTCCGCCGCCGGATACCCGGATGTGGATGCGGTGATCACCACACGGG
>JAEWWY010000526.1 GCA_023458835.1 Bacillota bacterium | reverse complement strand
CAGCCGCTATATCGAGGATGTAAGCGTCAGCATCCCGGGGCTGGGCAAAACCATTTCCGCCGTGGACGGTGTGAAGTGGGCGCTGGATGATGAGGCGGCGCAGTCCCTTCACTACCCGCTTCTATCCGCCCCCTCGCAGCTTTCCTATGATGCCTGCACGCTGGATTCCAATGTGGCCAACCTGTATTCCAACACGGCCAAGGGCCAGTTTGCCTTTCTGATCACCATTCGGCTTTCCAGGCAGGTGCTGGAAGGGGACCTGAAGCTTTTGGGCGCCGGCAGCCGCGTGCTTTTATTGACCAACGCCGCCGGCGACTTTTTCTTTCTGGATGGGGCGGAGGAGGCGCAGCAGGATCAAATGGGCGCGGAGCTCTTAGGCCAGGCCGCACGGCAAAAAAACGGCTCCTATTTCCAGCCCGTTCACGGAACGCGCCATGTGGCCGTCTATGCCACCAACGATTACCTGGGCCTGACATTGGCTCAGTATATCCCCGAGAGCCAGGTGTTGAGCGGTATCAAGGATTACCAGGCGTGGTTCTGGCTGTACTCCATTGTATCCGTGGCCATCATCCTGCTGTTCAGCATGTCCTTGTACAGGGTGATCCACAAGCCCCTGCGCAACCTGGTGCTGGCCTTCAAAAAGGTGGAGAGCGGGAATTTTGACATTCATATCGATTACTCCCACCGGGATGAGTTCCGTTACCTCTACGGCGGCTTCAACGGCATGGTCAAGAACCTGGGCGCGCTGATCGATCAGGTGTACAAGCAGAAGATCCTGATGCAAAACGCCCAGCTCAAGCAGCTCCAGGCGCAGATCAACCCCCACTTCCTCTACAACACCTTCTTCATCCTTTACAGCATGGCCGAGGCGGAGGACAATCAAAGCGTCATGCTGTTTTTGAAGCAGCTTGGCAACTATTTCAGGTACATTACCAGAAGCGGCGAGGACGAGGTGCCCCTTTTTCGGGAGGTGGAGCATGCCCGCATCTACGCCGATATCCAGCAATTGCGCTTTTCCAACAGGCTACGGATCGAATTTGAGGAACTTCCGGAACAATATCAAAACGTGCTGGTACCCCGGCTCATCATCCAGCCCCTGCTGGAAAACGCCTTCAAGTACGGTTTGGAGGCCAAGGAAAGCGACGGCTTCCTGCGCGTTTCCTTCCGGCCGGAGGGCGGCGTGCTGGGGGTGATCGTGGACGACAACGGCGGCGGCGTCACCGCGAAAAGGCTTGCGCAGCTTCAAACGGGCCTGGAGGGCGACGCGCCGGATGGGGAAATTACCGGCACCATCAACATACACAGGCGGCTGCGGCTGAAATTCGGCGCGCAAAGCGGCCTTCGGATTTCGGTGAACGAGCATGGCGGCCTCCGGGCCGAGCTGATGATGGATTTGGAGGGGGCGGACCATGTATAGGCTGCTGGTGGTGGACGACGAACCCATCATTGCCGATGGGCTGTACGAGCGGTTTGTGGAAATGAAGCTTCCCCAACTGGAAGTGTACAAGGCCTATTCGGGCACCGAAGCCCTGGCCTGGCTGAACCGCAGAAAAATGGACGTGGTGATCACCGATATCTGCATGCCCGGCATGAACGGCCTGGCGCTTTTGGATCGCATCCGCGGAAACTGGCCCAAATGCAGGGTGATCTTCCTGACCGGGCATGACAGGTTCGACTACGTATACAAGGCCATCCAGCACAGCGGCGTCAGCTATCTGCTAAAATCCGAAGGGTATGACGCCATTACAGACCTGACCCGGACCTACCTGGAGGAGGTACGGCAAAGCAACAGGGACGAGGAGCTGCTTACCAAGGCGCAGAACCAATGGCAAAGGTCGCTGCCCCTATTGCAAAGGGAGTTTTTATGCGAGCTGGCGGAGGGGACGGGCTCCCCGGCGGACCAGGCGCAATTGGAAGAGCTGGCCATTCCCATGCAGGCCGGTCAGCCCGTTTTGCTGCTCACGGGCTACGCCGGTGACACGCAGCGCAGGGAAGGGCGCTCCGGCAAGGCGGATTTTGGCAACGCGCACCTGATTGTGGAAAACCACCTGTCCCCCCACGCCGAGCTGATCGGGGCGCCCTACCGCGGGCATATGCTGTGGCTTTTGCAGCTTCGGCCCGGCGACGGGCGGGCCTGGGAAGCCTCGCCCCAGGAAACGGCGGTGTATTTGAAGGGGCTGCTGGAATCCGTGCAGGCTGTCTGCATGGAAACCTTCGGCCTTTGCATTTCCTTTGCACTCAGCGGCGGCGCTGTTTCCTGGGATGCGGTGGCCGAGGAATTTGCCGCCCACCGGGCTATGCTGGCCAGCGCCTGGCGCACCGAGCAGGAGGCGGTGCTGCTGGACACAGGCCGGCCGGGAAGCGCTCCCGCGGAGCCGGCGGGCATGAAGGAGCGGCTAAAGCGCAAGCTCAAAAAGGTGGAAACCTTGCAGACATACCTGGAGCAGGGCCGGCGGGATGATTTTCTTGCCACCCTCACCGATATCGAAAGCGCGCTGATGGGCCAGCTCAACAGTGATACGCTGTATTATGAAACCTTTTATTCCCTGAGCGTGATGTTCCTTTCCTATTTCAACAGCCGCGGGAGCGCCGATGCCGCACCGCCCGCCGCCGATATCGGCAGGCTGACCCATATCGGCAGCTTCGCCTCCCCACGGCAGGCCTTTGAGCATTTTGCCCAGGTGGCGGATACCATCTTCAGCCAGCAGAACGCCGAGCAGGAAAACCGGGCGGCGGTCGCCATCCAGCGGGTACAAAGGTACATTCAGGACAACCCCGGCGGCGACCTGTCCCTTTCCAGCCTGGCCGACCTTGTCTATTTCAACCCCAAGTACCTCTCCCGGCTGTTCAAGCAGGTGTCCGGCGTCAACCTGTCGGACTACATACTGAACGTACGGCTGAACAAGGTGCGGGAGCTTTTGCGGGACAGCACCATGAAGGTGCATGAGATCGCCGAATACATCGGCTATTTCTCCGCGCCCTGCTTCACGCGGTTTTTCAAAAAGGCCATGGGGATGACGCCCCAGGAATACCGCGACGCCCGCCTGTAGGGCATAAACAGTGGACAGATGCAAAGGAAGTATACGGATGTGCTATAGTCAACGTTCGATTTTTATGCAATAATGGACATACAGGCGGGGCCCCCTGATATCGCGTTCGTAAGGAGAATGAAGAAGATGACAAAGCGCATCCGTGCATTGCTGTCCCTTGCGCTGGTTTGCCTATTCGTTTTACCCCTGGTTCCGGCTTCTGCCGGGGAAGCCGATGATGCCACGTGGCTTGGCAAGTATGATCCTGCCATCGAGATCACGGTGGGCAGGCCTACCAACAACTCCTACAAGTTCATAGACGGCGAGTCCTTCGACAACAACATATGGACTGCGGCATACTTAAATACCCTGGGCATCAAGCTCAACCACTCCTTCGTGGTGGATGAAACGCAGTATGACGCCAAGATCAACGTGATCATCGCCTCGGGCGATATCCCCGATGTGATGAAGGTTTCGGCCAAGCAAGCCAAGATGCTGGCGGAATCCGACCTGATCCATGACCTGACGGATCTGTTTGAGCAGTACGCGTCACCCCTGACGAAAAAGATGATGAGCAACAGCTCAAGGACCATGAGCGCCTCCCTGATCGACGGCAAGTTGATGGGCATCCCGGTGGTATGGGCCATTGATTTCCAGACGCCGGTGCTGTGGATCCGCAGCGACTGGATGCACAAGCTGAACCTCGAGGAGCCCAAAACCGCCGAAGACGTCATCAAAATCGCCGAAGCCTTTGTAACAAAGGATCCCGACGGCAACGGCGCAGACGACACCTATGGCAT
>JAEWWY010000525.1 GCA_023458835.1 Bacillota bacterium | reverse complement strand
TAGGCTGGGCGCAAAGCGGGCAGCCGGATACGGAGGAATACCTATGGCACCAAAAAAAAGAAAAACGAAGATTGTCTGCACCCTGGGGCCGGCAGCGGTGGAGGGAGACAACCTGCGCAGCATCATACTGGCGGGCATGGACGTAGCCCGTTTCAACTTTTCCCACGACACCCATGAAAATCATTTGAAGCGCTTTGAGCAACTGAAAGCGCTGCGGGAAGAATTGAACCTGCCCATTGCCACCCTGCTGGATACCAAGGGGCCGGAGATAAGGCTGGGGGATTTTGCATCAGGCAAAATAACCCTCAAGGCCGGTCAGGAATTCACCCTGACCACGCGGGATGAGCCGGGGGATGAACAGCATGTGTCCATCTCCTTCAAAGACTTGCCCAGGGATGTATCCGCCGGGACCACCATCCTCATCGATGATGGCCTGGTGGAGCTGACGGTGCTGGGCGTATCCGGCGGGGACATACGCTGCCGGGTGGAAAACGGCGGTATCATCTCCAACAAAAAAGGCGTGAATGTGCCCAACGTTTCCCTCTCCATGCCCTTTCTGAGCCAAAAAGATAAGGATGACATCCTCTTTGGCATTGAGCACGGCTTTGATTTTGTGGCAGCCTCCTTCACCCGCTGCGCCCAGGATATTCTGGCGATCCGCGAAATCTTCAGCCGCGAGGGCTGCTCCACCATGAACATCATCGCCAAGATTGAGAACATGCAGGGCGTGCAGAACATTGACGAGATCATTGCCGTTTCCGACGGCATCATGGTGGCCCGGGGGGATATGGGTGTGGAAATCCCCCTGGAGGAAGTGCCTGTGCTGCAAAAGATGCTCATCCGCAAGGTGTATTCCGCCGGCAAGCAGGTGATCACCGCTACGCAGATGCTGGACTCCATGATGAAGAACCCGCGCCCCACCAGGGCGGAGGCCACCGATGTGGCCAATGCCATCTACGACGGCACCAGCGCCATCATGCTTTCAGGGGAAACGGCGGCAGGCCTTTATCCTGTGGAGGCGGTAAGGACCATGGCCCGCATCGCCATGCGGGCGGAAGCGGACATCAATTATGTAAAAAGGCTCAAGGAGCGGCCGGTGAACGAAAATCCCGACATCACCAACGCCATCTCCCATGCTACTTGCACCTCTGCCCACGACTTGGGCGCCGCAGCCATCATTACCGTGACCAAATCCGGGCGCACAGCCCGCATGATCTCCAAATACCGGCCCAATTGCCCTATCCTGGGCTGCACCACGTCCCCCTCCGTATACCGGCAGTTGAACCTTTCCTGGGGCGTAACGCCGCTTTTGATCGGGGAGGAAAGCAACACGGACGAACTGATCGAGCACGCGGTGGACGCGGGGGAAAAGGCCGGGCTCCTGCAATCCGGGGAACTGGTGGTGATCACCGCCGGGGTGCCCCTTGGCATCTCCGGTACCACCAATCTGATGAAGGTACAAGTGGTGGGCCATACTCTGGTCACTGGACGGGGAGCCACCAGCCGGGCCGCCTGCGCCAAGCTGTGCGTATGCCGCAGTGAAAAGGAAGCCTTCGAAGCGTTCCAGGAGGGGGATATCCTGGTCATCTCCCAAACCAGCAACGCCCTTTTGCCCCTGGTGCGCAAGGCTTCCGGACTCGTCCTGGAGGAGGAGAACCCCAACGGCCACGGCGCCGTGGCGGGCATGAGCCTGGATATTCCCGTGATCATCGGGGCGAAGGACGCCACACAGATTTTAAGAAGCGGCTCCGTCGTTACGCTGGATGCCATTCGCGGAGTCGTAAGCTGCGATCCGGAAAAGAAGAAATAGAAACAAGGCCGGAGGTTTAAGTCCTCTCACCCAAAACATTGAAAAGGGCCGGAAACATAAGGATTTCCGGCCTTTTTATTTTTCAGATGCACCACTCAATACACCGTTTGCTTTTTTATGGAAGCGAGTTTCACCTTTGCACACATAATTAAAGCTGATCAAACACCCCTTATTTCTCCAGCATGATATTCTGGCCTGGAAGAAGTCCTGGCCATCGCCGAGGCGTAAGGAAAATGGATTAACTTTGTAAAATATGGATTTTGTGCAACAAAGGATACCTCCTTTTCGCTCTTATGAGATGTAAGAAGGGCCAAGCCTCACTTGCTTTCAAGCAGGTGAGGCTTGCGCTGAAAGGGTGTGCTGACAATGAAAAAAATTGTTTACTATTTGCTTGTTTTTCTCATCCTCACTGCTTTTTGCACTGCCGCGTTTAGTGAAACAATTGTGACCTATGGGGGAACCTTTTCGTCAGACGACGCCGGCTATCAGGCATTTCTGAAGGAACATCCCAACGTTTCCATGACTTGGCCTGATAAGGTTTACACTTCCACTTCTGCGTTCACCACCGCGCTGCTGACCCGGCAATACAACTGTGACATGTTTACCTGGGGAACCAGTCAAGTTGACTGGTCCATTCTGATGGACAAAGGCTATTGTCTTAATCTGTCTGACAGCCAAGTGCTGACTGATGCCGTCAACCGAATGCATCCTGATATAGCTGAGTTAGCCATGCACGACGGGCTTTTATACGCCGTTCCAAATGGCATGAATTTCATTTTTATGCAGATTGAAGAGGATACCTGGTTCGAGGCCGGACTGACGCTGGACGATGTTCCTCAATCCTTTCCTGAATTCTTGGACTTTCTGGAACACTGGTGCGGCCGTATTGAGAATGCGCCGGAACCCATGATCCGAATCCTGAGTGGATGGGATTCCCGCTATGCAGAATCCTCGTATGCCGCTTGGCTCACAAAGCTGCTTATCAATGAAGCTATCATGCAAATGCAATACGCCGGTGAAGCGCTACACTTTGACAACCCGGAGCTGTTGGCGCTATTGGAGCGCTGTGATACAGTGGGCAGGCGTATTTATCAGCTTGAATCTCAAAATGGCGAGCTAAGCCTCTTTGATGAATCCTCCAGAGGTATTTGGCCTGCGAACTATGCGAACGTTGTTTTTCTGCGCCAGAATAGCACGCAGCCGAAGCTCATCAAATCAGTCGTCGATATGTGGGCCATCTGTTCTTATACGGATCATCCGGAACTGTGCTTGGAATTGCTGGAAAAGGTTGTAGCCGGTCCCGGTGATCCAATTTCGCGCATTGACATGTTCCTCTACCGCGATGCGCAGGCGCGAATCAAATCGGATTACGAATCCGATTTGGCACGCTGGACGGATGAGCTCAATGCTGTGATTGCGCTGCTTCAAAAACCGGATCTCAACGGGGAGGACAAGTCCAGCCTGGAAGAACAACGGATCAGATATGAAGGAGCTGTGGATCGCACCGAGCAAAACAAGTGGCTCATGACTCCCAAGCAATTGGCGGGCTATCAAGCTGCCGCTGATAGGCTTTACTTTCCTATCCCCAGCATCTTCGATGAATCGAATTCACAAGATACAATGGAAAACCTGTGCAACCAGTTTAGCAATCATCGGCTAACCGCTGAACAGCTTTTGAAGGAACTGGATCGCACTGCACAGATGATACGGCTTGAGGGCGAATAGAGAGGATAGCGCTTCCATAAACAACCCGGATGAGGAAACAAGCGGCAAGAACGGGAACGCCCGCCGGTATATCATACTGCCCAAGATTGTGAAAGCATCCCGCTCCGCGCCTTCCCCTGTCGCAGCCTCCATTTTTTTATGTCCCCCGCATCTTTTCCCCATGCCCATCATATTGTGTAGTAAACGCAACACCAAGTTAGCATAAACTAACTCAGGACAGCCTGCCGCTTGCTCCTGTGACCGTATCCACCATAAAACAAAAAAGTATAAAAATTCACATAGAGTATTGACAAGGCGAGTTAGCGGTAGTAAACTAATGATGCGGTCGGAAGTTAGTTGTGCCTAACGTCCCTTCCGCCCTTCCGCTATAGAAGGTTTCCATCAGTGGGCCCGGCCAGGGCTGGAATCCAGGTTGGGATTAAAAGGATTGCAAGCAAGGGGGAAACGCAAATGCCTCTTACCATGGCCAATGCAGGTGTTCCCATTTCCATCAGCCAGGTACATGGGAAAGATGAAACACGGCGTTTTCTGGAAAGCTTAGGCTTTGTATCCGGCGCCACCATTACCATTATTACCGAAATCGCCGGAAATCTGATTGTTAATGTCAAGGATACCAGGGTGGCTATCAGCAAAGCTATGGCCAATAAAATTCAAGTGGCGTAAGGAGGCTTTCCATGGAAGCGAAACCCCGCACTTTAAGGGATGCCCGGATCGGCGAAACGGTCACCGTACAAAAGCTTACGGGCGAGGGCCCAGTCAAGCGCCGCATTATGGATATGGGCATCACCAAGGGCACCCAAATCATGATCCGCAAAGTGGCCCCATTGGGTGATCCTATCGAGGTAAATCTTCGGGGATATGAGCTTTCCATCCGCAAATCCGACGCGGAGAGCATTTTGTTGGCATAACGGAGCGGCTCTTTTTTTCAAGCCATGCGTTAGCACATGCTAACTTCAGAAAGGACGTGATTCCCTTGGCCGAAATGAAAATCGCCCTGGCCGGAAATCCCAACAGCGGAAAAACGACGATGTTCAACGACCTGACAGGTTCCAGCCAGTACGTGGGCAACTGGCCCGGCGTAACGGTGGAGAAGAAGGAAGGCCGTCTAAAAGGTCATAAAGACGTCCTGGTGCAGGATTTGCCCGGCATCTACTCCCTGTCGCCTTATACGCTGGAGGAAGTGGTCAGCCGGACTTATATTTTGGATGAAAAACCCGACGCGCTTTTGAATCTGGTGGATGCCAGCAACCTGGAGCGGAACCTGTATCTCACTACGCAATTGCTGGAAACGGGCATCCCCATGGTGATCGCCCTGAACATGATGGACCTGGTGAGCAAGCGGGGCGACAGGATCGACACTGCCAAGCTTTCCGCCGCTTTGGGTTGCCCGGTGGTGGAAACCAGCGCGGTAAAGAACGCCGGCTCCAAAGAGGCCGCGGAAAAGGCGCTGGAGATTGGAAAACAGAAAAAACCGCAGACGGCGCAGCACCATTTCAGCACGGATGTGGAAAAAGCGCTGGAGGAGATTTCGTCTCTGGTCGCCCCAAAGGTCCCGCAAGAACAATTGCGTTTTTTTGCCGTAAAGGCTTTTGAACGGGATGAGAAGGCACTGGAGCGCCTGAAGCTTACGCCAAAAGAAACGGAAGCACTGGAAAGCGTGATCGCCCGCGTGGAAGCCCAGGAGGATGATGACAGCGAAAGCATCATCACCAATCAACGGTATCAATACATCGCCGGGCTGATGAAAAAGGTGCTGCATAAGAAAAACCTGGGCGGCCTGTCCGTCAGCGACAAAATCGACAGGGTGGTCACCAACCGCTGGCTCGCCCTTCCCATTTTCGCGGTGGTCATGTGGCTGGTATACTATATTTCGATTCAGACCATTGGCGCTATAGGCACCGACTGGGTGAATGATTCGCTGTTCGGGGAAATCATACCGGATGCCGTGGGCGGCTTTCTAACCTCCATCGGCACGGCGGAGTGGCTGCAAAGCCTCGTCCTGGACGGCATCATCGCCGGCGTTGGCGCGGTACTGGGCTTCCTGCCGCAGATGATGGTATTGTTTTTGTGCCTGGCCATCCTGGAGGACAGCGGGTATATGGCCCGGATCGCCTTCATTATGGACCGCATCTTCCGCAAGTTCGGCCTTTCAGGCAAATCCTTCATCCCGGTTCTCATCAGCACCGGCTGCGGCGTGCCCGGCATCATGGCCAGCCGCACCATTGAAAACGAGAAGGACCGGCGGATGACCGTCATGGTTACCACCTTCATTCCCTGCAGCGCCAAGCTGCCCATCATCGCATTGATCGCCGGCGCTTTATTCCCCACCAGCACATGGGTGGGTCCCTCCGCTTACTTCCTTGGGATGGCGGCTATCATCCTGTCCGGCATCATGCTGAAAAAGACCAGGCTGTTTGCGGGCGACCCGGCTCCCTTTGTGATGGAGCTTCCCACCTACCATATGCCCAGGGTCAAGGGCCTGTTTATCCACATGTGGGACCGCAGCAAGCACTTTATCATGAAGGCCGGCACCATCATCTTCGTATCCAGCGCGGTGATCTGGTTCCTGTCCAACTTCAGCTTCCGCTTTGAAATGGCGGAGCAGGAAAACAGCATCCTGGCGGCTCTTGGCAAGGCGGTTGCCCCTATATTCGCCCCGCTGGGCTGGGGTGACTGGAGGTCCACCGTGGCCACGCTGGTGGGCCTCACCGCCAAAGAAAACGTGGTAGGCACCTTCGGCATCCTGTACGGCATGCCCGAGGTAGCGGAGGATGGCATGGAAATTTGGGCGCAACTGCAGGCTGTATTTACCCAGGTGACCGCCTATTCCTTCCTGGTGTTCAACCTTCTGTGTGCCCCCTGCTTCGCGGCCATCGGCGCCATCCACCGGGAAATGGGTACCGCCAAGTGGACCTGGATCGCCATCGGCTATCAGACGATACTGGCTTACTCGGTTGCTTTCCTGGTAACGCAGCTTGGCAATCTGATCTTCCTGGGCGCCGCCTTCGGCATCGGACAGATTGTTGCGCTTTTGCTGCTGGGCCTGATGCTGTGGCAGATTTTCAAGACCTACAATCCCAAAGCCGGGCGGACTGTTGTTTCCGCCGGCACACACGCTTGATTCCTCCCGAAAGGGGATGATCTAATGGGCACCATCCTGGTTGCTGTTGCCGTGTTCGGCGCGCTGGGCTATACCGTATTCCGCATGATCCGCAACAAGAAAAACGGCGGCGCCTGCGCCGGCTGTCCCTCCTGCGGAAGCTGCACCGCATGCAGCAATAAAGCAGTCCACTAACGCGAAAACCGCCCTTTCTCCAGGGCGGTTTTTGTATGCCATAGACCTATTCTTTTTTTACACAGGACACCATTTCATACTCCGTATCGATCTCCCGGCCTTCCAACCCCCGTACGGAACACTCGCATTCCCCATCCTGGCTGTCGTACGGGTCGATGCGCAAATGCTTCTTGGCCGGATCAAAATCCGCCTGATATTTGGAGTTGGCCGCCATGCGGTAGGGATCAAGATTCCCGAAGTAAAAATCCCAGCGCTCCATATTGCCCTTGCGCCAGGCTGCCCCGCCATAGGAGCAGTCGCAAAATAGCCAGCCCCAGGGCTCCACATAAAACTGCGCCCAGTCATGGCTTCCGATGGAATCCGGCTCGGCGGCAAGCCCCGACTGCCATCTGGCCGGGATGCCGGCGGCTCGGCAGAGGGTGATGAACAGAAGCGCCTGAAGGCCGCAGTCGCCTTTCAAATTGACAGACACATACTCCACATGATTTTCCAGGGTGAGATAGGACCGTACGAAGGAATAGGTCACATTCGTCGTGATAAAATCATAGATCTTGCGGGCCTTTTCAAGGGGCGTTTCCTCCCCTGTCAGCGCCTCGGCCAGCAAGGACTTTACATAAGGCGTAAAAGCGATATGAGGCGGAAGCTCGCTTACATCCTCGCTGGAAGGCGCAGGGCAGTGGGGATAGATGGGATCTTGCGATTCCGGCGGCTTTTTCAGGTCCACATAGCGCATGGTGCAATCATAAGCGTACTCCACAACGAATGGCTTGTTCTCCGCTAGTGTTTCCTCAAAGCACACGGTGCGCTGGGGATGGTTTTCTGGCGATACGAAAAAAAGGGAGGGGGAGGTGGAAATCAACTCCACCTTTCCCGTCTGGGCGGATACGATGGGCAAAGGCAAATGCACCCGGTAGGTTTCCCGGGGTACGAAGGCCTCGTCCTCTATCTTCAGTGTGCCGCGGATATGGAAGCGGTATGTCAAAGATCCTTTTTCCTTCATCTCCCGGATGGCCTCATCCAGGAGAGGGCTGTAAGGCGTAAGCGGGACGCCCGCCCGGCGGGCGATATCGGGGTTCACTTTCAAAAGCGTGCGATGGAAGCGCACAAAGTAACGCTTTTCCCCCTCCACATACAAAAAGTCGATCCAGTTGTTCCTTTCCAGATCGTCGAATTCTTCCTCCGTAAATCCCGGTATCAGCCCTCGCATGATGTCCATTGCCTTTTTCCGGTTGTGGGGGTATGCCCTTGCCATCCGCGGCAAAATGGCCTGCTCCAGCTCCAAAC
>JAEWWY010000524.1 GCA_023458835.1 Bacillota bacterium | reverse complement strand
GGCGCGGGCGGCGCGGCCTCCCCGGATGTTTTGCCGGTCACCGCTTCTTCCAGCGTGCGGACCATGCCGCCCATCATTTGCTGCCAAGGTTTCTCCGGTGCAGCGCCCTGGCCTTTTTGGTTTGCGGCGGCCTGCTTTCTGGCCCATTTGATGATGGCGTTGACGATGCCGATGATCACAAGAAAGGAAAAAATGCCGTCCATTTTGCCGCCTCCTTTCCGCGGTGCCCGGCGCGGTGCAACGCGCCGGGCAAAACGAATGGCTATCGAAGCTGGTTATTTCTTGTGGAGCTCTTCCGCCGGCGCGGCGGGGGAGCTGGCCTTGGCGATGCCGTCGCGCATGGTGGTGTCGGCGATCACGTTCTGCATTTGATAATAATCCATCACGCCCAGCTTGCCTTCCCGCAGGGCGGTGGCCATGGCCGTTGGCACTGCGGCCGCGGCCTCCACCACCTTGGCGCGCATCTCCTGCACGGAGGCCTTCATTTCCTGCTCATGGGCGACGGCCATGGCCCTGCGTTCCTCCGCCTTGGCCTGGGCGATGCGCCTGTCGGCTTCCGCCTGGTCCATCTGCAATTGCGCGCCGATGTTGCGGCCTACGTCCACGTCGGCGATATCAATGGAAAGGATCTCAAAGGCTGTGCCGGCGTCCAGGCCCTTGTTCAGCACCGTGCGGCTGATCAGGTCGGGGTTTTCCAGAACCGATTTATGGGTTTCGGCAGAGCCAACGGTGGTAACAATGCCTTCGCCAACCCGGGCGATAACCGTTTCTTCCCCGGCGCCGCCCACCAGGCGCTCAATGTTGGTGCGCACGGTGACGCGGGCTTTTGCCCGAAGCTCGATGCCGTCCTTGGCGATGGCGGCCACCACCGGCGTTTCAATCACCTTTGGCGTAACGCTCATCTGCACGGCGTGGAACACATCGCGGCCGGCCAGGTCGATGGCGCAGGCCTTTTCAAAGGCCATTTGGATGTTGGCGCGCTGGGCGGCGATCAGGGCGTTGATAACCCTGTCCACATTGCCGCCGGCCAGGTAATGGGTCTCCAGCTTGGTGATGGTCAGGTTCAGGCCTGCCTTGTTTGCCTTGATGAGAGGGTGCACCAGCCGCTGGGGCTGGATGCGGCGGATGCGCATGCCCATCAGCGTGCCGATGGAAATGTGCACGCCGGAAGCCAGCGCACTGATCCACAGCCCCAGGGGTACGAAGCGGAAGAACACCGTGAGTAAGACCAGCGCCAGGAATGCGAAAAAGATGATCCAGATGTAGGTGTCGTCCATGGCCAGTTCTCCTCCCTATCTTTTCAAGCGTTGTCCGGCCGTTTTATACGGCGGGCCGTTTTGCTACAGCGGGCGCACCATGATCCTGGCGCCTTCCACATGCTCAATGCGCACCTTGGTATTGGCGGCAACGAACTCACCCTCGGACACAACGTTCAACCGCACGCCGTCAAACTCGGCGATCCCGGCGGGGCGAAGCACGGTGGTTGTGGTCCCTTCCTTGCCCAGGAAGACGTCCATATCCGTGGTGGCGGTGTAGCCCTCCGACGGGCTTTCCTCATGGCTTAAAATGATGCTGGATTTGGACAGCCGCCCCCTGGCGGCGGACTTGAGCGCAATGGATATGGTAATGGCGATCACCGCCAGGACCACAATGGTCATGCCCAGCGCCGCCACGGGCCCGTAATTTGACCATACAAGCCATATGGAGGCGATCTCCAGAATAATACCGGATATCCCCGGCAGGCCGAACCCCGGCAGAAAAACCTCCGCCACCAAGAGGCCTATGCCCACCAAAAAGCATACGATGATGGGAAGGTTTGTCAGAATAAAATCCAACATACGATCTCCTCCTGTCCTGATGGTGCCAGTATATCATATTTTACATGGCAGGGACAGAAAGGAGCGCCAATTATACGGAAGTTTGCCTCAATTGTCCGTTTGAGCGCCGAACGCGAGGGGGCCCTTTTTCAGCGCCTCATCCAGGATATGCAAATCCCCCGCATATACCTGGCTCAAGGACCGGTTATAGATGATGGAAGCGGGATGATACAGCGCGAACAGCGGGTATTCCCGCTCCTTTTCCTGGTGCGCGGACACGGCGGCGCGAAGGAAGCGCCCATGGGCCTCGCCGATGGTGCCCTTTCCCAGCAGGCTCTTTAAGGCCACGTTGCCCAGCGTCACCAGCAGCTCCGGCGACACCAGGCCGATCTCCTCCTTCAGCCAGGGCAGGAAAAGGCCGATCTCCTCCCTGGAGGGGGGGCGGTTGCTGACGCGCCCCTTTTCGCTGACCTTGGTGGGGCGTATTTTGACCACGTTGGAAATATAGATTTCTTCCCGCTTCAAATGAACGGATTCCAAGAAAGCGTCCAGGTTCTTGCCGGCCTTGCCCACAAAGGGCTTTCCCTGCATCACTTCCTGTTCGCCGGGGGCTTCCCCGATGAGCATCAGGCGCGGTTTCTCCATATTGCCCTCGCCAAAGACGATCACCTTGTCCTCCCCCGGCCACAGCGGCTGAAAAAAAGAGGCGCACCTGATCCGGAACGCCTTCATTGCATCGTTCATTTCTGATTGTCCTCCCATAGATCATCATAGAGATGAAGCTCCGCCAGCTTTTGCCGTACGGCCTGCAAGTCCTTCCACGCGTCCTTTTTCTTTTCCGCGTCCCGCAGCAGCGCGGAAGGATGGTAGGTAGGCATCATCAGCACGCCCTTGCGCTCAAACCACTTGCCCCGGTCCCGTGTGATGCGCACGTCATCGCCCAGGACCGTCCTGGCCGCGGTGGCCCCCAGCAGCAGGATCACCCTGGGGCGGATCAAAGCCGTCTGCATGCGCAAATAGGGCAGGCAGGCCTCCGCTTCATTGGGCAGCGGAACGCGGTTTTGCGGCGGGCGGCATTTCACCACATTGCAGATGTACACCCGGTCCCGCGGAAGGCTGATGGCCGCGAGCATCCGCGTCAGAAGCTGGCCGGCCGGGCCCACAAAGGCCAGGCCCTCCCGGTCTTCCACCTCGCCCGGGCCTTCGCCGATCAGCATAAGCGGCGCGTGATGATCGCCCTGGCCGGGCACCTTATGGGTGCAGCCGGCTGCCAGATCGCAGGCGGTGCACGCTTCAATCTGCCTGTGCAGTTCCTCCCAGGAGATGGTGATCATGTCCTGCCTCCGCTTTAGTATGTCCCGGATGCCTCAATGCAATCTGCCGCCCAAGGGGGAAACAAACCGCTATTGTATCCTTCGCTGTAAAATGGCGAACATCTGGTTCACGTCGCCCACAAGCCAGTTGATCAGCGAAACCAGCGCCGCAATCAGCAGGAGCACCACGACCATCCCGCCGATGACGCTCAAAAAGTCCATCACGCCGGCGGCCACGCGGAGCCGGCCCACGTGCATCAGATGCCGCTCCTCCGGATCGTCCTCCAGAAAATCGATGTCTTCATCATATTGACCATCGTACTCGTTATCATATTCGTCATCGTACTCGTCATCGTAACGCTTCATGCAAATCCTCCTTCGGGCTACTTAACCATACAACGGATGACAAGGCATAAGGCATGCTTACAAATAATCCATCCAGGGCGCCGGTTCCTCCCGGCGGCCGGTAAGCTCTCCCGCCGGTTGAAGCCCCGCGAAATTCTGCTGGCGCAGCGCCTCGTACAGCACCACCGCCACGGAATTGCTTAAATTCAGCGACCTGGCCTCCTTGAGCATGGGGATACGGATGCATTTTTCGTACACGCTTTTTAGCAGCGTTTCCGGCAGTCCGCGGGTTTCGCAGCCGAACACCAGATAATCATCGGGCGCATACCCCATTTCGGCATAGGTGCGGGGGGCCTTGGTGGTGGCAAAATGCATCCGCGCATCCTGATGCTCCTCCATAAAATGCTGCAAATCCTCCCAGACCCGGTAGTTCATCATGTGCCAGTAATCCAGCCCGGCCCTGCGCATGTACCTGTCGTCCAGGGAAAAGCCCAGCGGCTTGACAAGGTGGAGCGTGGCGCCGGTGGCGGCGCAGGTTCTTGCGATGTTGCCCGTATTTTGGGGGATTTCGGGAGTCACCAGTACGATGTGCATGGCACACTGTCCTTTTTATCATATTGCATCCTCTATTTTACCCCGGAATGCCGTTTGCCGCAAGGATTTTGCGGGCGAACCGGCAGGGAGGGCGGCTTTTGGGGGATTGCCCCTGGATGAAGCTCCCCGGCCGCTATTCTGGGTCCCAAGCCCTCGCCTTGCATTCACAAATAAAAAATGATATGATGCCCTCTGTTCAGTGCGAAAGCGAGGCTGCCTGCCCATGTCCCTTACGCCATATTACATCAGCATGGTTTTCATCAATATCATGTGGGGGCTTTCCTTCATTGCCAGCAAGCATGCCATGAACGTGGGCTTTACCCCCATGCAGCTTGCCCTTTGGCGCTACATCCTGACCGCCGCGGTGCTGGTGCCCGCCGTGCTTTTCAAGGAAAAGCGGATGCGCATAAGCCGGCAGGATATTGTGCCTTTCCTGCTTTCCAGCCTTTTCGGCATCACGCTGTACTACTTTTTTGAGTACCAGGGCATCAAGCGCACCAGCACGGTGAATGCTTCGCTGATCCTGGCCGCCATCCCCATCCTGACCCTGGCCGTAGATACGGCGGCCATGAAAACAAGGCTCCGGCCTGCGCAGGCGGCGGGATCGGTGCTGTCGCTGATCGGCGTATACCTGGTAGTGCGCTACGGCGGTTCCCAGGGGGAAACGTCGCTGGCGGGGGATATGCTGGTGGTCGGCGCAAGCCTTGTCTGGGTGGGATACATCTATGTCATCCGGAAGCTCCGCGGCCGCCACACCAGCCTTTCCATGAATGCCTGGCAGGCGGTATTTTCCCTGCCGACGCTCTTGCCCCTGGCGCTGATGGAAAAAGGGGATTGGAGGCCGGTCCCCTTGGACGGCTGGCTGGCCATGGCGGGCCTGGCCCTTATCTGCAGCGCGCTGTGCTATTTCCTGTACGGCGATGCGCTGAGCCATTTAAGCCCGGTGGCGGTTTCCATCTTCATCAACCTGATCCCGCTGGTGACCATCTTGGGCGGCGTGGTATTTTTGAGGGAGACCGTTACGCTTTTGCAGTTGGCGGGGGGCCTTTTGATCGTCGCCAGCATCTTCCTGGTGAACCTGCCGGGGAAACGGTCCATACGGTAAAAATAATTCTTGCAAATGGATTGCAATGGTGATAGAATAGGTTCGCTGTCGTGTGTAAACCCCAAAGGAGGTGTTTTGAATGGGCAAGTTTTGTGAAGTATGTGAAAAGGGTGCGATGAATGGCAACAACGTAAGCCATTCCAACCGGAAAAGCGGCCGCCTTTGGGCTCCCAACGTGCAGAAGGTTCGCGTGCTGGTAAAAGGTGTTCCCCAGCGGCTGAACGTGTGCACCCGTTGCCTGCGCAGCGGAAACGTGGCCCGTGCGCTGCCGTCCAAATCCGGCGAGGCCTGATTCCAGCTTTTATATGCAAAACATGCCCGCTTGCACCGCAAGCGGGCTTTGCTTTGCGCCGATAGAAAAAGCCAAGGGATGAGGCGGCCCGCCGCTGCAGCGATACATGAAAGGAAGAGGATGCTTGTGCTTCAATACCGCGAAGTGACTGTATCAAAGGAAAAGAGCGCCATTGCGGAAGCTGTTTTGCGGAAGCTGCCGGACTGGTTTGGCATAGAGGAGTCCCTTGCAAACTATGTGCGGGAGGTGGCGGGCCTGTATTTTCTGTGCGCCTTTTCAGGGGAGGCGCCGGTGGGCTTTCTCGCAGTGCATGCGCATTTTCCCTGCACCTGTGAAATCCATGTGATGGGCATCCTTCGGGATTTTCACCGAAAGGGTATCGGGCGGGAATTGGTGAAGCGGGCGGCCGGCCATTATACGGAAAAAGGCTTTGCCTTTATGACGGTCAAAACGGTGGCGGAGCCGGCCGGCGGCGCGGAATACGCGCTCACCCGGGCATTTTACAAGGCCATGGGCTTTTTGCCGCTGGAGGTTTTCCCCGCCTTGTGGGATGAGCGGAACCCATGCCTTCTTATGTGCAAGCTATTAAAAGCGCCGGAGGTCTGATTACCTGGCCGGGGAGCGCAAGCTGAGGATGTTCCCCTCCGGGTCCCTGACCCACACGCTTTTAAAGCCCCAGGGGTGGGTCTGGGAAGGCTTGACGGTTTGAGCGCCCAATTCCCGCAGCATATCCGGCAGCGCATCCACATCCGGAACGTCAAAGGACAGCACGGCCTTGCCGCTGCCCGCGCCTGCCATGCAGCCGGGGGCCATCTCCTCCATGCCCCTTATGGAAAAAATGGTGATTCCCGTGCCGGGGAAATCCACGTGGTCCTCCCCTTCCCAATGGCCTTCCGCCTGAAGCAGCGCCTGATAGAATGCGGCCAGGGTGGGGGTGTGTTCCGCGATGAGGCAAACTCCGGCGCAGTTCATAAAGGTCCCTCCTCGTCGTGCTGGATACCATTTCAAATCATTCGTGCACTGGACCATTCGCATAACAGCCGGCGAATGTTAAAAGCGATACTGCCGGAATCCGGCGCGGGCGGGCGATTGATAATCGCCCCTACGATGGCCCCGGGTTGATTGGCTTTCCTGCCGGAGCATGCAAGAGCCGGAAGAAAGGCCAGCATACGCTTTACGCCGTAGGGGCGATTAGCAATCGCCCGCTCGGTGCCGGTTATACATATGCCGGAAGATAGCGCCTTTTCCTCGAAACGCTACAGCATTTCATAGGTGTTGACAATATCCCTCGCCACCTGCATCCTCGTCTGCCTCGTATCCATGGCCTGCTTTTCAATGTGACGGTGGGCCTGCTGCTCGGTCATGCGCAGGTACTGGATCAGGGCGCATTTGGCCCTGTCCACCATACGCATTTCCTCGATCTTCTTTTGCAGCTTTTCGTTTTGGTTTTGCAGCATCAGCATACGGTTCCTGGCCGTCATGGAGAGCCGGAGCGCCTGGTCAAACAACTGCCTGGACACCGGCTTTGCCACCACCAGCACGCCGCTTTCCTCCACCTTCTGGCTGACGGCGTCGGCCATCTCGGCCTTCACCAGCAGGATCACGCCCGACAGCGTGCTTTGGGCTGTTTTGACAGCCAGATCAATGCCCGGCTCGTCGCTTAGGGGCGTATTGATGATGGTCAGGGCATACTCGCCCTGGCTCTGCATCCGCCGCGCCTCCGCGCCGTTTTGCGCCAGAGAGCATTGGTGCAGGCCTGCCTCATTCACCAGGGATTGCAAAAGCGCCTGGCTTTTTTCCGAACTGCCTACCAGCAGCGTCAATCCTTCCATCGTCATCCCTTCTTTCCCACCGAAAATATCAGATGGTTTCAGAGTGACTTTGGAATACCTGCTGGGGGTCTTCCTGCCAGCTTCTCCAGATCCGCTCCTTCTCCCTGATATAGGCTTCCAGCGTTTTGGGGGGAAGCACCGCCTGTAAAAATGCGCTTTCCTTGGCCAGGGCGATGGCCTCGCCCAGGTCTTTGGGCAAACGCGTAAGGGCGGGGCCGGGGTTTGCCCTGTCGATGGGGCCGGTGAGGGCGGGGCCGGGCTCCGTTTTGTTTTGGATGCCCTCCAAGGCCGCCTCCAGAAGCAGCGCGAACAGCAAATAGGGGTTGGCGGCCGGGTCGGGGGAGCGCAGCTCCATGCGGGCATCGTTTCCCTGGGCGGCAGGAATGCGGATCAGGTGGGAGCGGTCTCCCAAGGACCAGCTCAAAAAGCCGGGTGCGCCGGACAGCCCCAGACGGTGGTAGCTGTTGGGCAGGGGATTGCAAAACAGCGTGAACTCCTTCACCCTTTGCAGGATGCCGCCTATGGCATGGCGGGCCTCGGCACTCAGCTCGTTTTCCGCGCGATGGAAGATATTCTCCCCGCCCTGATAAAGGAAAAGGTTCACGTGTTGGCTGTTGCCGTTCTTATCCGGCAGGGGTTTGGGCAGGAAGGAGGCGCACAGCCCGTTCGAAGCGGCGACAGAGCGCACCACATCCTTGAACGCCACCAATTGGTCGGCGGCGGTCAGCGCGTCGGCGTGGCGGAAGTCGATCTCATTCTGCCCCGGGCCCTGCTCGTGGTGGGAGGATTCGGGCTGGATATGCATGGCCTCCAGCGCGAGGCAAATCTCCCTTCGCACGTTTTCGCCCTTGTCATAAGGGGCTACATCCATATACCCCGCCCTGTCCTGGGGGGTTAGGGTGATCAGGCCCTTTTCATCCGCCTCAAACAGATAAAACTCGCACCTGGCCGCCACATGCATGGTCACGCCCAGCGCCGCGGCCTTTTCCACCGCCTGGCGCAGCACCGCCCGGCCATAGCTTTCATAGGGGCTGCCGCCGGGATACCGTATATCGCAGAACATGCGGATTACCCGGCCCGACTGGGGCCGCCAGGGCAGCACCGACAGCGTGGCGGGATCGGGGAACAAATGCAAATCTCCGCCCGCGGCATCCGCAAATCCCCTCACCGCCGCGGGATCAAAGGGAATGCCGCTGAGAAAGGCGCGGTTCAGTTCCCCGGGCTGGATGGAGATGTTTTTCAGCCGGCCATACAGATCGCAAAAGGCCAGGCGGATGAATTTGACGTCATTCTCCTCTACAAAGCGGATGACTTCCTGCTGTGTAATGTTCATGCTCGCGCCTCCTTCACCGACGGTTCACGGGGGAGAGATTTGTTTGGCCCGTATTATAGCATACGTTCGGCGTACATTGCTAGCCCCCCTGCCTTTTTTGCCATACAAAGGCCTGTAAAGGCCCGCGCAAAAAAATATCGGGCTGCGGCAAAAAAAGGATTGACATCCATCAGGAAAAGGATTATACTCCTCCCCATACAGCAAGGGCGCTGTGAGGAAACTCGCAGCACCCTTGCCTTGTTTTTTGGAACTGCCGTCGCCATGAGGAAAACGGCGGCTTCCAGGCTGGTTATCCGCGCAATGATTGGGATATGTATGGTAGGAGGCATGGATATGGCGAATATAAAGGAGTTTTTTGGCAGCATGGTATTCAACGATGCTGCCATGCGGGCACGCCTGCCCAAGGAAACGTACTGCGCCTTGCAAAGGACGATCGATGAGGGCAAGCCCCTGGACCCGCACGTAGCCAACATCGTAGCCAACGCTATGAAGGATTGGGCCGTGGAAAAGGGCGCCACCCACTATACCCACTGGTTTCAGCCCATGACCGGCATCACCGCCGAAAAGCACGACAGCTTCATCTCCCCCGTCAAGGGCGGCGGCGTGATTCTGGAATTCAGCGGCAAGGAGCTGATCAAGGGCGAGCCGGATGCCTCCTCCTTCCCTTCCGGCGGGCTGCGCGCCACCTTTGAAGCCAGGGGTTATACCGCCTGGGACCCGACCTCCTACGCCTTTATCAAGGACAAGATTTTGTGCATCCCCACCGCCTTCTGCTCCTATGGCGGCGAAGCGCTGGACAAGAAAACCCCGCTTCTGCGCTCCATGGAGGCCCTTTCCAAGCAGGCGGTTCGCATTTTAAAGCTCTTCGGCCATGAGGGAGTGAGCCACGTATTCCCCACCGTGGGCGCGGAGCAGGAATATTTCCTGATCGATAGGGCGCTGTATGAAAAGCGCCGCGATCTCATCTACGCCGGCAGAACGCTCTTTGGCGCCAAGCCGCCCAAGGGGCAGGAACTGGAAGACCATTATTTTGGCGCCATCAAGCCCCGCATTCAGGCCTTCATGGACGCTTTGAACGAGGAATTGTGGAAGCTGGGCGTGCTGGCCAAAACGGAGCATAACGAGGTGGCGCCCGCGCAGCACGAACTGGCCCCCATCTTTTCCATCACCAATGTGGCTTCCGACCACAACCAGCTTTGCATGGAAATCATGAAGAAAATCGCCGCCCGCTTTGGCCTGGCCTGCCTGCTCCATGAAAAGCCCTTTGCCGGTGTCAACGGCTCGGGCAAGCACAACAACTGGTCCATGGCCACCAATACGGGGCTGAACCTGCTGGAGCCGGGCCAGACGCCTTATGAGAACGCCCAGTTCCTGCTTTTCCTGGCGGCGGTGATCAAGGCCGTGGATGAGTACCAGGATATGCTCAGGGTTTCCGTGGCCAGCGCCGGCAACGACCACCGGCTGGGCGCCAATGAAGCGCCGCCGGCCATCGTGTCCGTGTTCCTGGGCGAAGAGCTCACCGACATCGTGGAATCCCTGACAACGGGCAATCCCTACAACAGCCGCAAGAAAACGGAAATGACCATCGGCGTGGATGTGCTGCCGCCCCTGCCCAAGGATTCCACCGACCGCAACCGCACGTCGCCCTTTGCCTTCACCGGCAACAAGTTTGAATTCCGCATGCTGGGCTCCTCCTTCTCCGTCAGCGGCCCGAACATCGTGATCAATACCGCCGTGGCAGAGTCCCTCCGGCAGTTTGCACAGGAGCTGGAAGGCGCCAAGGATTTTACCGCGGCGCTGAATGAGCTGATCGTGAAGGAGCTTCGGGACCACAAGCGCATCATCTTCAACGGCAACAACTACGCCGCCGAATGGGTGGCGGAGGCTGAAAAGCGCGGGCTGCTCAACCTGACCTCCACAGTGGCGGCGCTGCCCCATTTTGTGAAGGAAAAGAACATCAAGCTCTTTACCGCCCACAAGGTATTCAGCGAAACGGAATTGCACAGCCGTTGCGAGATCCTGAGGGAAGGCTATGTGAAGGTCATCAACATCGAGGCCTTCACCATGCTGGATATGGCCCGCAAGGACATCCTGCCCGCGGTGCTCCGTTATTCAAAATCCGTGGCAGACACGGCCATCAGCAAGAAAGCGCTGATCCCCGCCCTGAACCTTGCCTGTGAGGAAGCGCTTTTGAGCAAGCTCTCCTTCCTGACCGATTCCCTTTTCTCAAGGATCGAAGCCTTGGCCAATGCCATGACCGATAACGGCGTGGGCGACCTGCTGGAGCATGCCATCCACAGCCGCGACAAGCTGGTGCCCGCCATGGCGGAGCTCCGGGCCGTGGCCGATGAGCTGGAGACCATCGTTTCCAAGGAATGCTGGCCGTTCCCCGCTTACGGGGATCTGCTGTTCAACATCTGATCATACCCTGCTCTGATGGCGCACAAAGGCGTGCATGCGGAATGACTTCCGCCTGCGCGCCTTTTGCTGTTGTTATGTTTTTCTTTGCCACCGGACCTATTCAATGCAAGGAGGAATGAAAATGGAAGGGGCCGCCAATATCGTTGAAGCAGCCGTAGCCGAATTTTCCTCGGTGGATACTATCTGGATATTGCTTGCAGCCGTGCTGGTATTCTTTATGCAGGCCGGTTTTGCCATGGTGGAAACCGGCTTCACCAGGGCCAAGAACGCCGGGAACATCCTCATGAAAAACCTGCTGGACTTTTGCATTGGAACCATTGTGTTCTGGGTGCTGGGCTTTGGGCTGATGTTTGGCCCTGATCATGGCGGAATCATCGGCTCCATCGATCTTCTCATCCGCGGCGAATACGGCCCCTTCTCTTTTCCCACCCCGGCTTTTATCATTTTTCAGACGGTGTTCTGCGCCACTGCCGCCACCATCGTCTCCGGCGCCATGGCGGAGCGCACCAAGTTTATTTCGTACTGCATCTACAGCGCGGTGATCAGCCTGATCATCTATCCCGTCTCCGGCCACTGGATCTGGGGCGGCGGCTGGCTTGCCCAGATGGGCTTCCATGACTTTGCCGGTTCCACCGCCGTGCACATGGTGGGCGGTCTGTCTGCCCTGGTCGGTGCCGCCATGCTGGGGCCCCGCATCGGCAAGTATGGCAAGGACGGCAAGCCCAAGGCCATCCTGGGCCACAATATTACCATAGGCGCGCTGGGCGTGTTCATCCTGTGGCTCTGCTGGTTCGGCTTCAACGGCGGCTCCACTGTTTCCATGACAGGGGATGGAGCGCTCATTTCCACCAGCAGCATCTTCGTTACCACCAATATGGCCGCTGCCGCCGCCACCGTGACGGCATTGATCATCACATGGGTCCGCTACAAAAAGCCCGATGTATCCATGACCTTCAACGCGTCCCTGGCAGGCCTTGTGGCCATCACCGCGGGCTGTGACGCGGTGGATACTGCGGGCGCATTCTTCATCGGCCTGATCGCCGGTGCCGTCATCGTGTTCGGCATTGAATTTATCGACAAGAAGCTCAAGATTGACGATCCGGTGGGAGCCATTGGCGTGCATTGCCTCTGCGGCGGATTGGGCACGCTGCTGGTGGGCCTGTTTGCCAGGGCTGATGTTGGTTCCTTCGGCAAAAATGGCCTGTTCTATGGGGGCGGCTTTGAGGTGCTGGGTGTCCAGGCGCTGGGCGTCTTTACTGTGGCGGTTTATGTCCTCGCCGCCATGAGCATTGTCTTCTTCCTTATTAAAAAGACCGTGGGCCTGCGGGTTTCGGCCGAGGAGGAAATCGTGGGCCTGGATATCCAGGAGCATGGCCTGGCATCCGCCTATGCCGACTTCATGCCCGCGCCTGTGGTTGGAGCCATGCTGCCCACCGGCATGCCTTCCGTAACGGCCCCAATGCCGCCCGTTTCCCCGGATGAGGCGGTGCCTGTGGTGCTGGCTACCGAAAAAAAGCCCGTCAGCTCCGATGTGAAGATGACGAAGGTCACCGTCATCACCAGGCAAAGCAGGTTTGATGCCTTGAAAACAGCCATGGAGGATATCGGCATCACCGGCATGACCGTGACCCAGGTATTGGGCTGCGGCATGCAAAAGGGCAAGCCGGAATATTACCGGGGCGTTGCCGTGGAGTTCGACCTGCTGCCCAAGATACAGGTGGACATCGTGGTGTGCAAGGTGCCTGTCCGCACCGTGATCGAAACGGCCAAGAAGGTGCTCTACACCGGGCATATCGGCGATGGGAAAATCTTCGTGTACGATGTGGAGAACGTTGTCAAGGTCCGCACCGGCGAGGAAGGCTACCACGCCCTGCAGGATGTGGAATAGCCTGAAAAGAGCCGGCGCGCTTTTCACGGATTTTGCAAAATGCCTTCGGCGCCCCGTGCCTGCGCCGGACTATAAACTACGGCCCATGCCATGTATGGCATGGGCCGTATGCTGTGGCGTCTACTAATTGATCTTCTTCTGCGTGGCCTGCCAGCCAAGGTCGATGGCCTTTTGATGGGAGGTGGCATAATCGCCGATAGCCGTTACCTCCGCCTGGGTCCGCGGGAAGTGGATGCACAGATGGCCCGGGAAATTATTGCTGGTGTTATGCTCCACACCGTGGGGATTGTCGTGGGTGGAGGCCATGTACACGCGCCCGTCACCCATGATGACCCATACGGGCTTGGGCGTCCAGGTGTATTTTCCACCGAAGGCCTGTACCATGATGGCCGTATCCGTCGCGCTCACAGGCTCACTGTCGGCATGGGCGCCGATGCTGAACATATGCACCTTCCAGCTCAGGCCTGTATTGTAATCGTAGACCGTGGCATAGGGGTAGGCTCTTGCGCGGGAGCGGATCTCCGTATACCAGTTGGCGTAGCGCACCTCGGAGGCCTTGGGTACCGAGCCCCCCGCGGACGCGGTAGGTTTGGGCGTGGCGGTGGACCCGGGCACGGTGGGCGCGGGCTTGGCGGTGGGGCTGGCCAGCATATTCAGGGTTTTCTCCCCGGCGATGCCGTCCGAGAGCAGGCCGTTGTTGTTCTGGAATGCCTTCAATGCCAGGAAGGTCTGGGTGCCGAACACGCCGTCCGCCTTCCCGCTTAGGTACTTCAGATCGATCAGCATCTTCTGCATGGCCTTGACCGCCTCGCTGTTATCGCCTTGTTTAAGCAGCGTCGGCGTGGGGGAGGGCGTGGCGGTGGGATTGGGCGACGCGGCGGTGGAATACAGCGTGCTAAGCGTTGTGGGGCCGGCCACGCCGTCCTGGGTAAGGCCGTTGGCCTTTTGGAAGTTCAGCACCGCCGCGGCCGTGCCGCTGCCGAAATTGCCGTCGGCCTGTCCGGAAAGGAAGCCCAGTTGATACAGCCGCTGCTGCAGCGCCTTGACCTCGTTGCCCGTATCCCCCTGGCGCAGGGTGCTCAAATCAGGGGCTGGCGTGGGCAGGGGCGTAGGCGTCGGGGGCGGCGTGGTAAAAGCGGAACCGGGTACCGCGTTTTCGCTGTAGAGAACCTTTTGCGTTTCATAGCCTGCGATGCCGTCGGCCTTCAGGCCGTTGTTCTTCTGAAACGCCTTGAGGGCGGCGATGTCCGCGGCCTGGTAGTCGCTGTCCATTTTGGCGGTGTAGTAGCCCAGCTCCGTAAGCCGCTTTTGCAGGTTCAACACCTGAGCGCCCCTTGTGCCACGCTGGATCACGATCACGTTTTCCGGCGTCAGCGGCGTGGAGGTGGGAATGGGCGTTACCTCGCCCGCCGCGGGAAGGGCAGCGGTGCTGAACAAAAGGCTCTGGGTGGCTGACCCCGCCACGCCGTCCTGATCAAGGCCGTGCCGCGCTTGGAAAGCTTTCAGCGCGGTTACGCTGGCATTGCCGAATTTTCCGTCCGCCGAGCCGCTCAAATAGCCCAGCTCCTTCAGGCGCTTTTGCACCGCCCTGGCAGCTTCGCCCTCATCCCCCTGGCGCACCTTGCTGCCCGGCGGGGTGGCGATGGGAGCGGGAGCCGGCGTGACAACCGCGTCCTTTCCCAAAGCTTCCTGGCTGTACAGCTTGGTTTGGGTGGTATTTCCGGCCAGACCGTCGGAGGTGAGGCCGTTCTTTTTCTGAAAGTCTTTTACAGCCGATATGGTTTCACCGGAGCACACGCCGCTGATGGAACCGGTATAGTAGCGCAGCTCCGTCAAGCGCAGTTGCAGCTTCTCCACGGCGTCACCCGTGTTGCCCTCGCGGATCGTCACGCCGTCCAGGGGCGGCAGCGTCATGATCTTCACAGACTTGCCGTCGGCATTGACGGGTTTGTTTTCATATAGAAGCGTTTGCAGCGCTTTATCCGCCGTGCCTGTTTCCGCAAGCCCGTTCTTCTTCTGGCAGCTTTTGACCGCCGTTTCCGTTTGGCCGCCGAACTCGCCGTCCGCCGTGCCGGAAAGATATTTCAATTCCTTCAACGCCTGCTGCAGGGCCTTGACCTCTTTGCCGGAAGAGCCGCGGCCCAGGGTTGCGTAAGCGTCGTTCACATTCGATGCGGGGGGCGGGGTGGCGGTGGCGCTGGCCACTGTCCGCACATACACGAATTCCGCCATCACATAACCGCTCGTGCCGTTATAGCGCACCTTCAGGAACTTGCCGTTTTCCCCTTCCACCGTCAGCTCCGCGCCCATGGGCAGCCTTTCCAGCACGATGGAGCCGGAGGAGGCGGACTTGCGCATATTCACCTTGTCCCTGGTGGTGGTCTGATAAGGGAAGCCGGTCACGGTGCCGGCGAAGGAGGAGGAAGAAGGCTTCACCGTGGCGGTGGCCGCGGCCGTGGGGGCCGCCGTCGCGCCGTTGCCCACGTATTTTTTCATGATGTAGCCGGTGCGGTCATTGTAGGATACCTTGAAATAGTCGCCGGATTCGCCCAGAACCGTAACGGATGTGTTTGCTTCCAGCCGTTCCAGGACGATGGATTTGCTGTTGGCGCTGCGGCGCATGTTCACCTTGTCATTGGTGAAGGATGTATACGGGTAATCCGCCGCCTGGGCGTAGGGGGCAAAAACGCTTATCAAAAGCAGGAGAGCAAGAAAAAAAGCACTCCTTTGCTTTGCTATGACCCTTCCCTGTGTCCTGCTCATGAACACTCCTCCAACTGCGTATATGCTATGGCTTACCCATCTTATGACACTTTTATTCCAATGTCAAGGGAATTTCTTAATAATTGCGTAATATTTACAGTTGTGGAGGCGGCAGCTCTCCCGGGGGCGGCACCATCTTCATCACACCCGGGCGTTTCTTCACATGGTCGTAGACATAGCGCACCGCATCATCATACGTTTCCGGCAGGGCATGCAGTGTCAGAACCAGCCAAAATCGTGGGCTGTACAAAAGAATTTTGTCTCTGTCGGGCCAAAGCTCCACCCGGTGCACCGCCTGCCAGGGAATGTTCTTGGCGGCTGCAAGCCATACCGGCTGTCCCCAATCATCCGCTTGGGCAGGCGCCGCCGGATCATGGAACAGCCTTTGCAGCCTGTTGGGCTTTGTGATGGTGACCTTTGCCTGAACGCCGGCGTGATTCAGCACAT
>JAEWWY010000523.1 GCA_023458835.1 Bacillota bacterium | reverse complement strand
GTGCGGTGATTTGATCCAGCAGCCTGGATTTTTGTACGCTGCCTCCGCCGTAGACGATCAGCGCCCTTGATCCGCCATACTTTTTGATAAGCTCCCCCACGCCAAGATGCGTATCCTTGCCAAAGCAAATTTCGGTGGGCGTATATTGGTTAAATGCCAGCATCGGGAACACTCCTTCAGGATTTAGTGCCGGGAATCGTTTCCCCACGGCTATTGTACCATGACAGGATTTACAAGAACAACCGTTTTTGGCACTAAGATGCCTGCTTTTTGGCACACGAAGCCCTTGACGAATCTTGTCTCCCGTGATAATCTGCGCACAGTATGTTTCATTATCGGAGGGAACACGAATGGAAAAACAGTACAGACTTGGCTTTGTCGGATACGGCGGAATGGCGGGCTGGCACCATCAAAATCTCGTTCGCGCCCCGAAGGTGATTCCTTATGGCGTTTATGACATCAATCCCGCCCGGGTGAAGGCTGGGGAGGAAAAGGGCCTGAAGGGCTATGAAAGCAGCCAGGCGCTTTTTTCCGATCCGCAGATTGATATGGTTCTGATCGCGACGCCCAATAACTTTCATGCGGAGTATTCCATCGCCGCCATGAAGGCCGGCAAGCACGTGATCAGCGAAAAGCCGGTGACCATGAACTCCCAGGAGCTCAGGCAGGTAATCGAGGTTTCCCGCCAAACGGGCAAACAGTTCTCCGTCCATCAAAACAGGCGCTGGGACAAGGATTATCTTACCGTGCGCCGGGCGATAGAGGATGACCTGATCGGCCAGCCGTACCTGATCAAGTCCTACGTGCTGGGCTCGAGGGGCATCCCCGAGGGCTGGCGCACCCACAAGGTGGCCGGCGGCGGCATGCTTTTGGACTGGGGCGTGCATATGATTGACCAATTGCTGCAAATGATCGGCAAGCCCGTAGTGAAGGTGTTCGCGCGGATGCAGCACTTGAATTTTACGGAGGTCGATGATGGCTTCACTCTGACGCTTCAATTTGAAAACGGCCCCGTTGCCATGGTGGAGGTGGACACCGCCTCCTTCATCAGCCAGGGCCGGTGGCACGTGCGCGGCAGCAACGGTACGCTGTGCGTAGACAACTGGGACGCGGAAGGCAAAATCATACGCGCCAAGGATATGAAGACCCAGTGGGAAGAGGAGATCGTGTACACCTCCGCCGGGCCCACCAAAACGATGGCACCCCGCTCCAGCTTCACCAGCGAGGAATTGCCCCTGCCCGTGCTCAGCGCCGACTGGATTACGTATTACCACAACTATGTGGCCGCGCTGGAAGGGAAGGAACCGCTGCTGGTCAAGCCCGAGGAAGCATTAAGGGTCATGCTGGTCATGGAAGCCGCCTTTGAAAGCGAGCAGACAGGCCAGGCGGTGGATGTAAGAATATAAATGCATGTTATGCAAAAAGAGCGGCCTGTCACGATGTGGCGGGCCGCTCTTAGCGTGGAACCAACCGCTTCATACACCATTTGCATCGCCTTCAGCTCACGGCTATATGGAGGTAATATTGCTGCATCACAAATGTATCTCCTTCAAAAAAGAAGCCTTAAGAAAATCTTTCTCCTTGATCTGCCACATTGATTACAATCATCCCCTTTCCCTCGGCATACTTTATGGTCTGATCTATTCCATTGAAAGGATATAGCCAGGCGCAGATGCAATAGGACGAATGGTCAACCATATAACGATTACGTTTTTTCATGCAGCCATCATGATATTCTTCAGAAACATAGATAACTTCGTCAGCTTCTGCCAGCAGATTGCAATACAGTTTCCTTTGCTCCATATTCCAAAATTTATTTTGATTTTTGCAGGGCAGGGCAAAAATCAGACGTATTTCTCTTCTCATCTCTTTCTTTGCAACAATCAGCGAAGCGGCAATTTGATCGAACCCTGACGCCCCGCCGGAAATAAAATTTGTTACGCCTTGCGCGATGAGATTTTCCACCTCGCGGTTAAGGCGTATTATGATGCGTTCAATCTTTTCTTTAGGTAGTTTCTGATGCCCAGTGAAACAGCAAGTTAATGCTTTGTCCATTCTGATCAACCCTCTTCAAATACTTTGCACTAATTATTAGTGCATATGAGGATTGCATCATAAAATGCACTTAAAATAAATGTGTAATAAGTGTTTCCCAGGCAATAGGAGAAGATTAGATTGAAGAAGAACAAACACATCAGCATCCGGATCGATGAGGATGTATTGCGAAGGTTTCATTATGTTGCCAATTATGAAGACCGCTCCGCAAGCGGGCAGATTATGTTTCTTATCAATAGCTGCATAAGAGAATTCGAAGAAAAGCACGGTAAGATTGACTTGGTTGAGAAGAGTAAAAAATAAGGCGGCGAAGCTCCAATTGTAATCGTGTACCTGACTTTGCGAGGCAGTGAGGCGCTTGCGTAAATAAGCCTCCTTTCCACGCTTCGCTGCCTGTATACCCTATCTGAGATAAGCGAAGCGCAGATAGCATGGGGCATATAAGTGAATCATGCGAAATTCGAAAAAGTGGCTACGCCACTTTTTCGACCCTAGTCCCCCATCGACATCTCCTTGTATGATCCCAACTCGCCCTTTGTAAAATGGCGGCGGCAGAGGCTGACATAGCGGTTGTCGCCCCCCAATACGATCTGGTCGCCTTCCTTGACCACCTTGCCGTCATATACGCGGGCGTTGCAGGTGGCCTTTTTGCCGCACCAGCAGATGGTTTTCACTTCCTCAATCGTATCCGCCCAGGCCAGCAGCCATTGGCTGCCCTCAAACAAATTGCCCCGGAAATCCGCCCGCAGGCCGTAGGCGATGACGGGGATATTTTCCTCATCCACCAGGCGCACAAGCGTTTCCACCTGCTCCCTGGTCAAAAACTGCGCCTCATCCACGATGATGCAGTTGTACCCCGTTATCGGAAGGCCGCTTAATTCCTCCATGAAATGGCATTCCGTTTGCAGCCCGCACCGGGAGCGCAGGGTACGTTCCCCATCCCTGTTATCCAACCGCGGCTTGAGCATCAGCACCTTCTGGCCGCGTTCCGCATAGTTGTACTGCACCATGATGGCGTTGGCCGTTTTGCTGGACCCCATGGCCCCATAGCGGAAGTAGAGCTTTGCCATGTCCTTCACCCTTTACTATTGATAAGTGCCTATCAGCAGTAATATAGCTGCCCCAGGCAGCGAAAAAAGCCTTTTTTCAAGTGGCCATGCCCTATAAGGCCAAGTACCCTGCCCATCTTCCCCTTTTGGGGAAGTGCCGCGTACTGCCGGATGGTTTCCGCTGGGCCGGGAGGCAGAACATCCTGATAGCAATTCAAAAATGCCGCTGCCTGACTGAAGGTGTCCGATAGCCTTTTGCGCATGCCGGCTTCATTGGCAGCCGCTTTTTTCACATCCCGGACCACATCCACCCCTGTAGCCCCCAACTGGTTTTGGCCATGCTGGCGGTAATTGATGGCAGGCTTGTCCACCGCCAGGATATGGCCCATGGATGCGGCGCAAAGGGCCGCCCACCAATCATGCATCAGCATATCCTCTGCCGGTGCCTTCCTCAGCAGTTCCGCCAGAGGGCGGTTGATCATCGCGGTGCAGCCTGTGACGCTGTTTTGCGCCAGCAGCCGCGAAAGGGCCGGGCTTCCATCCAGCTTTTGATAGCGCCAGAACGAGGGAGCGATAGGCCGCAATGCCGCATCCGTCACCCGAAGGTCGGTATGCACAAGCAAGGGACGGTCCGCGCCATGCCTTTCTTCCCCTTCACGCATGGCACGCATCGTCAGCGCAATTTTATCCTCATCCCACACGTCATCCTGATCGCTGAACATTACATATTCCGAGCTGCTTTTTAAAAGCAGGCTCAAAAAATTTCCCTTGGGGCTTTTTTCATGGGCAGGGCCGGACACCAGATGGATCCTGCCCGGATGCGTTGCCGCATACTCCGCCAAAATATCCGGCGTGTCATCCCTGGAGCCGTCGTCCTGCGCCAGCACACGAAAATCCTGCTCCGTTTGGCGCAGGAGAGAGTCCAACTGCTCTTTCAAAAATTGCCCCCCGTTGTAGGCGGCAAGCAAAATGTCGATCATGCGGACATCCTTGCGTTTTTTGTCATTATAACACGCTTTGCGCGCAAAAGGCAACGCACCGGGGAGGGTGCTTCTGAAAAAGGCACCCTCCCCGGATC
>JAEWWY010000522.1 GCA_023458835.1 Bacillota bacterium | reverse complement strand
GAAAATACAAGCAGGTGTTCACTGATTTTGTTATAAGAAGCCATCCCGCTTCCGCCACCTGGATCGGCGAATTGGATTGGGAGGTGCAGGACGGCCGGGTGGTGATCACCTTCCCGGATGAATTTTCTCTGCGCTTTATGCAGCGCGGCAGTATATCCGACAGGCTGGCCCAGGCGGTATGGGATATTTTCCGCATCCGCGTAAATGTGGAGCTTCGGGTGCGGGGCAACCAGGAGGCAAGGCTCCAGGCCCTTCGGGAGGAGCGGGAGCGGGAAGCGCAGATGCTAAGGGATATGGAGGCTGGCCGCGCCGCCTCGGGCCAGGCGGGGCAAGCCCCCAAACACGGCGCGCCAAAGCAGTCTTCCGCGCCCTCCGCGGGCAGGGGCCCCAATGGACAGGAAGATAAAATGAGGCCCATCAAGGGCCGCAGCATCGGCGACCCGCCGGTGCCTATCCGGGAATTGACCAACGATACGGGCCTTGTCACCGTCCAGGGGGATATCATCAAGGTGGAGCAAAAGGAACTGAAAGGCGGCGAAATGCTGCTGGTGTCCTTTATCCTTACCGACTATACTTCCTCCGTGCAGTGCAAAATCTTCTTCCGCTACCGTAACAGATTCCGCAAAAAGGATGACGATGGCGCGGATACGATTCCCATCACCCAGGAAGAACGCATGGCCGTCCAGGAGGCGGCGGACCGCATCAAACCCGGTATGGCTGCAAGGGTCCGGGGCGAATGCTTGTACGACAGCTTTGCCAGGGAGGCGGCCATTACCGTCCGGGATATCATGCCCGTACCCCGCGAGGTACGCATGGACACTGCCCAGGAAAAGCGGGTGGAATTGCACATGCATACCCAGATGAGCGTGATGGATGCTACAGCGTCAGCCGCTGACCTGATCGCCAGGGCGGCCCTGTGGGGCCATCCGGCGGTGGCCATCACCGACCACGGTGTGGTGCAGGCATTTCCGGCGGCCTTTTCCGCCGCGGCAAAAAACAACATCAAGCTGATTCCCGGCGTGGAAATCTACCTGACCGACGAGGCGCAGATCGCGGCCGATGCCGACGAGCGGCCCCTGGATGCGCCGATTGTGGTGCTGGACTTTGAAACCACGGGCCTGGATACCAACCGGGAGCACGTGATCGAGATCGGCGCTGTGAAGCTTCTGGGCGGCAGCGTGGTGGATTCCTTCGGCACGCTGGTGAACCCTGGTGTGCCTTTAAAGCCCAAAATTACCGAAATCACCGGCATTACGGATATGATGCTGCGGGACAAGCCCGCCGCCGAAACAGCCATCCCCCAACTGATGGACTTCATCGGCGACTGTGCCGTTGCGGCCCATAACGCCAGCTTTGATATTTCCATGCTCCGTACGGAGTTAAAGCGGCTGGACAAAACCTTTCAGGCCCCCCAGATCGATACCCTGGCCTTTGCGCGAAAGCTGTACCCGCAATTGAAAAGCCACCGCCTGGGTGCGGTGTGCAAAGCTTTAGGCGTATCTCTGAAGAATGCCCACCGGGCGGTGAATGACGCCGCCGCCACAGCCCAGTGCCTGGCCCGGATGATGGAGGCGGCCCGTGAAAAGGGCGCCGAAAAGCTGTATGAACTCAATTCCGTCCTCCAGGGCGGCGCGGTGGGGGACAGCCACCATACCATTTTGCTGGCCGCCACCCAAAAAGGCATGGAGAACCTGAACCGGATCGTATCCGACAGCCATTTGAAATATTTCCGCCGCGTGCCCCATGTGCCGCGGAACGTGCTGCAAAAGTACCGGGAAGGGCTGATCGTAGGTTCGGCCTGCGAAGCGGGCGAGCTTTTCCAGGCCGTTTTGAAGGAAGCGCCGGAGGAAGACCTGCGCAAGATGGCCCGGTTCTATGACTATCTGGAGATTCAGCCCGTAGGCAACAACGCCTTTATGGTAAGGGAGGAGCGGGTACCCGATGAGGAAGCGCTCCGCGACCTGAACCGCAGGATCGTTTCCCTGGGGGACAAGCTGGGCATACCCGTGGTGGCCACTGGCGACGTGCATTTTCTGGAGCCTCAGGACGCCGTTTTCCGGGCCATATTGCAGGCGGGCATGGATTACAAGGACTGCGACCAGCAGCCACCGCTGCACTTTAAAACCACCCAGGAGATGCTGGAGGAATTTGCATACCTGGGCGAAGCAAAGTGCCGGGAAGTGGTTATCAGCAATCCTCAAAAAATTGCAGACAGAGTGGAAAAGCTGCGCTTGTTCCCCAAGCACCCCAAGGGCGAGGAAACCTTCCAGCCCTTCTGGGCGGATGCGGCCGATACCATCGAAAACATGGCTTTAAGCACAGCCAAAAAGATGTATGGCGACGACTTGCCGGATCTGATCGTGAAGCGGCTGGAAAAGGAGCTGGGCTCCATCATCGGCTACGGCTTTGCCACGCTGTACAACATCGCCCACAAGCTGGTGAGCAAGTCCCTGTCCGACGGTTATCTGGTCGGCTCCCGCGGCTCCGTAGGCTCCTCCTTTGTGGCTACCATGTGCGGCATCACCGAGGTGAACCCCCTGCCGCCCCACTACCGCTGCCTGAATTGCCGCCAGGGCTTTTTCGATGTGAACAAGGAACGGTACAAGGTGGGCATTGACCTGCCTGACAAGGACTGCCCCATCTGCGGGCAAAAGCTGCGCAAGGACGGCTATGACATCCCCTTTGAGGTGTTCCTGGGCTTCAAGGGCGATAAGGTGCCCGATATTGACTTGAACTTTTCCGGTGAATACCAACCCAGGGCCCACGCGTACGTGGAAGAATTGTTCGGCAAGGGCCATGTGTTCCGGGCCGGCACCATCTCTGCCCTGGCGGATAAGACGGCCTACGGCTATGTGAGCAAATACCTGGAGGAGCGGGGCATCCAGGCCGGCAACGCGGAAAAGGAGCGGCTGGTGGCCGGCTGCGTGGGCGTCAAGCGCACCACGGGCCAGCATCCCGGCGGTATGGTGGTATTGCCTACGGAATATGAAATCTATCAATTCACCGCCATCCAGCATCCGGCGGATGACGTGGGCAGCGAGACCATCACCACCCACTACGACTTCAGCTCCATGCACGATATCCTGGTCAAGCTGGACATCCTGGGCCACGACGATCC
>JAEWWY010000521.1 GCA_023458835.1 Bacillota bacterium | reverse complement strand
GTACACTTCCTTCCGGAGGCGCTTCAATGGCTGAATGTCCGCAAGCCCTTTATCGTTTGCGACAAAAATACATATCAGGCGGCGTGGGGCCGCGTGGAGCCGGTTTTGCTGGCCGCGGGCATCCCCTATGTGCTCAGCCGGCTGGAGGGTGACTCGCTGGAACCGGATGAGCATACGGTGGGCGCGCTGTGCATGGCCTTTGATCCAAGCTGCGACGTGGTGCTTGCCATCGGGTCCGGCGTGATCAATGATAGCTGCAAGGTGCTGGCCCACGCTGTCGGGCGCAAGAGCATGGTGGTGGCTACCGCCCCCTCCATGGACGGGTACGCCTCCAATTCCTCCTCCATGATCCAGAAAAGGGTGAAGGTAACGCTGTATAACGCCTGCCCGGCGGCCATTATCGCCGATCTGGATATTCTGAAGGAAGCGCCGATGCGCATGCTGTGGGCCGGGCTTGGGGATATGCTGGCCAAATATGTTTCCATCTGCGAATGGGGCATCTCCCATCTGGTCACCGGGGAGTATTATTGTGAGAATGTGGCCGGCCTGGTGCGGCAGTCCCTGAAAAAGTGCGTGGACGCCGCGCAGGGCCTTACAAGCCGGGACCCCGGCGCCATCGGGGCGGTGATGGAGGGGCTGACGCTTTCGGGTATCGCCATGAGCTTTGCCCGCATCTCCCGCCCGGCTTCCGGGCTGGAGCATTACTTCTCCCACCTATGGGAGATGATGGCCCTGAACCGGGGGCAGCACAGCGACCTTCACGGGATCCAGGTGGGCATCGGCACATACCTGACGCTGCGGCTGTATGATAGCATCCGCGGGCTCCGGCCCGACCGGCGCAAGGTGGAAGCCTTCATGGCTTCCTTTGACAACAGCGCCTGGGAAAAGCAAATGCGCCTGATCTTCGGGAAGGCCGCCGATGTCATCATTTCCAGTGAGCATGCAAGCTACCATAAGAACGATCCCCGGAGCCATCAAACAAGGCTGAACAATATCCTGGCGCATTGGGAGGAGATACAGGCCATCATCGCCAGGGAGCTGCCCCCCGGGGAAGAGGTGGCAAGCCTGATGCGCAGCCTTCATATGCCGATGGAGCCTTCGGATATCGGCGTCAGCCGGGAGGATGTGCACGCGGCCTTTATCGGCTCCCGGGATGTGCGGGATAAATATCTGACCAGTTCCCTGCTATGGGATTTGGGCTTGCTGCATGAAATGCGGCTGTCTGTCTGATATAGAAAGGGCTTTGTTCCATCTGGCAAGGTAATATTCCTCATCGGGCGGAGCCTAAAAACATTCCATGCGCCGGTATTTGCCGGCGCATGGAATGTTTTTAGTTGGCGCTCATGCAGAAGCGTCCCTCCGCTTGCCATAACGAGGGCCAGGCGGCGCCCTTTAGGGGCAAATGATTGCGGCGCGCTGAACCTGTTGTATAAATGGGTGTTTGGATGCGCAGGCCCTATAGCTGCTTTTCGGAGATGGCCGCCGTAGTCTTCGCTTTTCTTTCCACCGATTGGGCGGAGGTTTGCTTGAAGTATTCCAGATACAATAGATCCAGCAGAAATAGCTGGGACATTTTGGCAGCCATGGAGCCGCCCTGCAGAGGGCCTTCGTTGGCGCCGCACAAAAGCAGCAGGTCGCTCATTTTGCCCAAAGGGCTTTTCTGGTACCGGGTAATGGCGATCAGCTTTGCACCCGCCTCCTTCACGATCCGGGCTACATCCAGGGTATCCTTGGTGGCGCCGGAGTAGGAGAAGATGACGGCCACGTCCTTGCCATCCATGAGGGAAGCTTCCATCAGTTGCAGGTGCAAATCGGAAGACATATGCACCTTGGGTACGATGCGCATGAACCGGTTCTTGGCCTCCATGGCGGTGACCATGGACCCTCCGACACCCATGAAGTGGATGGTCCTGGCATCAATCAGCCATTGGACCGCCGTGCGGATATCCTCGGTCCGGACGAGATGATATGTTTCCTCCAGGGCTTTGAGGTTGGAGGAATAAACCTTCTTGACCACATCCTCCAGACTGTCCTTAAAATCCACCGCGCCTGTCAACTGCTGGGCCGTGGCTTCCTCCGAACTGGAGGCCAGGGCCTTGGCGATGTGCATTTTAAAATCCTGGTAGCCCTTCTGGTCCAGATCGCGGCAGAAGCGGAAAACACTGGTTTCACCCACGCCGCAGGCCTCCGCCAGATCGGTGATGGAAAAATAGACCGCCTTTTGGGGATTGGTCAGCACATAGTCCGCGACCTTTTTTTCTGCCTTGGTCAAAAAGGCATACTGCCCCCTGATGGTTTGGAAGATATCGCTCATCGCAGCTCTCCTTTCATGCCGTTTAAGAAAATGCTTTATTTTCCTGCATGGCCCTGGCCAGCGCCATGGCCCCATGCAGGCCCGCCTTATTGCCCAAAGCGGCTTTGCGAAGCTCCGGGGCCGGAGCGGCCGCAAGGGACGCAAAGGCCTGCCGCAGCCCGGGTAGCAAGGCTGGCTGGTCAAACAGGCCGCCGCCCACAATCAGGCAGCGGGTGGGGCATATCGCCTGGATCTTTGCAAGGCCAAGGGCAACCTGATCCAGCCAGTCCGCCACGGCTGTTTGCAGCTCCGGACTTTCCGCCGCAAGTTCAAACAGCTTTCGTCCATCCGTCACCCGGCTGTCCACCGCCTTGGCGGCGCGTATAAGGGAAGTGGCGGAGCCATACTGCTCGTAGCAACCCAGGCGCCCGCAGGCGCAGGACTTTCCCTGGGGATGAAGGCAGATATGGCCCAATTCCCGGGTATCCCCTTCAAAGGGGCCGCGGTTGATGCGGCTGCCTTTGATCACGCCGCTGCCGATGCCCGTTCCGAAGGTCAGGCAGATAAAATCCGCCAGGTATTGACCGGCGCCATACGCGCCTTCCCCCAAGGCCGCGGCAATTCCGTCGTTCTCAATAGCTGCAGGCACATGGAAGCGTTCCTCCAAAAGCGCCTTCAGCGGCGTCCCCGTATAACCGGGTATGTTTTGGTTGGCATAGGTGATCACACCCTGCCGGCTGTCTACCTGCCCGGCGGTGCTGACGCCGATGACCTGATAACCGGTATAGGCTTGCGCGGCTTGATAAACGGCGGCCATCAGCGCGCCGGCGCCCAGATATCCGTTGGAGGGGGTCTCCCCGCTTTGCAGCAGGACCCCATCCGCCGCAAACAGACCGGACTTGACAGCCGTTCCTCCAATGTCCAACGCCAGAATATTCATGTGCTTTCTCCCTTTGCCCCTGTCGCCCCGGGTCCAGGGCCGGAAAACGGATGGGTCATGCCGGTGGATGCTTTTCCTAGTTTCATTATACATGTCTTTTTATTGAGTGGCAATGGAAAAATTTTTTTTCTTTTTTCAGAACAGAAGAGAAGTTTTGCATAATTTTTCTAAGGAATACTACACACTAAGAATAATAAAAAAAGAAATATTTTCCGAAATATATTGACAAAAAAGAAATGTACAGTTAGAATGGGGTAAGTCCTCTTTGAAAATCCAACATGTGATGGGAAATGAAGTATGCAAAGATCAAGCGCCGGGAAAGCCGCGGCCTATTTGAGAAGTGTTGCCAGAAACAAATACGTATACGTGTTTGTTGCCCTTTCGCTGGCGTGGTACCTGCTGTTCTGCTATGGTCCCATGTATGGCCTGACCC
>JAEWWY010000520.1 GCA_023458835.1 Bacillota bacterium | reverse complement strand
CCCCCGGACCCCCGAGGTTTACCGCTTTGGTTTTCCAAGGGAGCAGCCAGGCAGTTCCCGGCAGAGAAAAGCAGCGGCGCTCCCGTCGCTGCTCCCTTGCCAAACCTCGCGTGCCGCTCAGGTCGCTCCTCAGCGTTGCCCTATCCTGCATGGGAGTAAAAGCGGTAGTAGTATCTTCCATTTTTTAGAAGGTATCCCATTTACACGGATTTTGCGACACTCCCGAAAATAGCATCATCATACCTATATGGCTTGATATCTCTTTTGATGACGTTCTGAAGCGCTCCGCGTCTTTAGCAGATAGAAAAGCAATTTTAAGTTCAAATGGTCTGGAGTATGTCGCCTCTGAAATAACCAAAATTATTAAACCAGAGGGTTCGACATTATTGAATGCAAGAGATATTGTAATTGATTATGGGATAAGCCCACCTGTTGTTACAGATGATTGGTGGCTGGATGTTGTTGCGTTATCCGCCTCAGAGCTTAGACAACAGCAGTGGGGATTTCCAGTAAGCAACTCTTTTTCCAAAAGTAGGAAAATCGCCTGGACTGCTATTCAACAAGCTTGGCAGCAAAAAAGAAAAGATAGAAATATTTCACAAATGTCAAGACCCGAAGAAGTTCTTGATTTCATTAAAGAGTCTTCTGGATTAGAAGAGGCATGCCACTTGTATCCGGACTATTTAGCCGCATATGTACCGCAGCTTACTATAAAGGGCTATGGAGCACAATTTGAAAAGCATTTTGAAAGGATGTATCAGAAATCGCGAATATCTTATAAAAAGCAGGCGAAGAAAGATAAAGCTAATAAAGAGTGGATCTTTGGGCCCTCTTATGGTTGCTTTGCAGAACCTGAATGTGAGGTGACCTACGCTCTTAGGCACCCCAAATTTGGAAATTGGAAACCCTTTGCTATTGCAGATGCATACATAGACGGTGGAAGTGTACTTGTCAATGCAAAAATATATTCATGTATCGATTATCTGATATGGTTGCTGTCCGATAAAAGCAACTGGTTACCTAACGAGATTCATCAATATTTGTTGGAAGGTTTTAAATATATAGATTGGAGTTGGCACGGTGCAATTCAAAACCGATTTGCATATTCTTTTTTTGGTGATAAAAGGTTTCTTAAAGAAACTGAATTTACCGGAGATCTTTATGAGGCACTAAGAGGTGCTAAATCTTATAATAATCTGTTTATAAGTGCGAAGTGTATAGACGAAATAAAAGTTAGAATAAAGCATTCAATCCATCTGCTGCATCTTCACGAAACTGTAGAGGAATTATTCGAAAAATTCATCGCCAGGAAGTTTATTGAGAATTGGTTCCTAAAAGAGAGTGAAAGAAAGATTAACTATCCTATTTAATATTGCTACATGCAAAAAGACCTGCTGACTCCGACTATCGGGATCCTCTTGACATCATGCCTCTCCCCAATGGAAAAGAAGGGCCCGCCTCAGGCGAACTGGGTTTTTGTCCCGATGAGAGGATTTGATACTGTTCCAAAACATAAATGCGTGATGGGTTCGGTGTAGGGCGGGAGTTTGCTCTCGCCGCCTCTATGCAGCCGTGCATAAACCGGATCACATCTTGGCCTATACGCGATACGGACGACGGAGCAAGCCCCCGCTCTACGCTTATTCTAGAAAGATGACAAGTTCGCGTTCAAAGATGCAAACAACGATGCATGAAGGTTTTGGTTTGGTATGAGCTCGTGGCCGCATGAATACCCAATGAGTTGCAACTGCCTTTCAATGGTTCATACAGCCACGGAAAGTCAACGGGTTGTCGCTTTATGAGGATGCTTCCAACAGCTTGAGTGGAAGGCTTTGCTTTTTATACCAGGCCCGCGTTCTGCAGTGAGTGGGCGATTGATAATCGCCCTACGACGCTGTACGTTTATTGACTTTACCTGCCGTTACATAGGCGCCGGAAGAAAAGCCAATACACTCTTTGCAATCGTAGGGGCGAATACTGTGTTCGCCCTCCTGCCAGGCATCAGAGACCTCCCCGGTTTATATAGAAGGATATTCCCGCACCAATCAAAAACCCACGCCGTCGCGGCGTGGGCCTTGTGTTTTGAAACAATATAAAACGCTATTGTATAATCATTCTCCCGCAGGTCTCGCACTCCACAATCGTTCCGCCGGCCTTGATGGCCCTTAGCACCACCGAGGGCAGCGACATGTTGCACCCGCCGCACTGGTCGTTTTGCAGCCGCGCCATGGGGGGCATGCTGTGAAGCTTGATATTTTTGTATTTTTCCAGGTAATCCGGCTGGATGCCCCTGGCCTTTTGGAGCGCCAGTGCCCGCTGCTTTTCCAGCGCGGACATGCGCTCCTTGTATTCCACATCGTAGGCGGCCTTCAATTGGTCGAACTCCGCCTTTACCTTGGCAGCCCGAAGGCGCACTTCGTGCTGCTGGTGGTCCCTGTCGCCGGCGTCCTTGCGGATGCGCTTCATTTCCTGTTCAAAGCCGTTGAGCGTATCCAAAAGCTTGCGGGCTTCGTTGGTCTGCTGCCGGGCGTCCTCCATGGTTTGAGGCGCTTCCTTTTCCAACCTGGCCGTCAGCGCCTTCAACTGCTCCTCAGCTCTCAAGATGGCATCGCGGATCACATCAATGCGGTCGCTCATGATCATAACTTCATTTTCAATACGCTTGATGGTATTCTGCTGCTCCATTAGAAAATCCCGGCTCTTGACCAGTTTGATGCGGTTGGGGGAACGGCGGATTTCATTTTCCAGCCGGTCCGCCTCCATGTCCGCCTGCTGATACTCCCAGAGCATTTCCAACTGATCCATGCGTTGACCTCCTTGTATTTGCTACAACAAGGAAGGGCGGCTGCGTTTGGCCGCCCATCCCTGACACAGGCTACGTATCCAGCGCCCCCGGGTAGGAGGCGCCTGAAAAATGGCTGACTGCCACTGAATATTGTAACCCATCCAACCCCTTTTGTAAACAGCCGCCAAAGGCGTGAAGGCCGGGGGCCTCCGTGGCAAAGTGGCCGCCCTCCAGCAGTACCATGCCCCGGGCCACGGCGTTAAGGGCGTTGTGGTGGCGCACTTCCCCGGTGAGATAGGCCTGCGCGCCCAAGGCCGCGGCTTCCTCAAACCCCTCGTCATACGCGCCGCCGCCTACGGCCAGGGTTTCAATCTGCGTATCCGGGCTGCCAAACAAACGCACCGGGGCTTTCAAAAGCCGTGAAGCCATATCCCGCAATGCTCCGGCTGCCATCCCGGAAGGCAGCTTTCCGCAGCGCAAAAAGCCCTCGCCCCGCATGCCTCCCAGGGAAAAAACCTGCCCCAGCGTATCATTGATGCCGCCCTGCGCCCTGTCCAGGTTCGTATGGGCGCTGATCAAAGCCATATGGCTGCGGATCAGCGCGCACAGGATTTCGCCTTCCGGGTCATCCTCACGCATGTTCTTTCTGGCATGGTACAGGAGGGGGTGGTGGGTGATGATCAGTTCAGCCTGGAGCCGCCTGGCTTCCTCCACCACCTCCAGGGTGCAGTCCAGCGCCATCAAAATGCGGATAACGGCTGCATCGTACCGGCCTGTCAAGAGGCCGACATTATCATATGCCTCCGCCGTTTGGAACGGGGCAAAGCCATCCACCCAATCGTATACTTCCCTTACAGTCAGCGTCATGTCAATTCCTCCCGGATGTAAGCATCCAGCCGCGTAAATTCCGCCATGCGGCAAGCATTGTCCCCGGCGCCGTTCAAAGCCTGAAGCGCCTTATGCAAAACCCGCTGCCGCCAGCGCAGATAATCAGGGAACAGCGGCGGCCGTTCCCTGATGAGGCACGGGCCCAGAAGCAGTTCCTTTTCCGTGTACACAGCTTTCCCCGGCAATGCCTTAAGGATCACATAAAACCTTCCGCCGGACCGGGCAATGGCCTCTGTGGCGATATGATAGCCTATCCGGGGCAGCGCTTCCCGCACCTTGTTCAGCTCCGTATGGGGCGACAGGATCAGCGCGGCCCCATGCAACCTTTCGGGGGCCGCGGTCAGGATGGCGCACATGGTGTCTCCCCCCATGCCCAGCAGGCTGACCGCCTGCACGGGCTCTGCAAGCGCGTTCAGACCATCGGCCTGAAGTATGACGGCCCGGTCATCAAAGCGGTGGCGGGCGAATAATTCCCGGGCCTTTGACAGCGCCGGTTCGCTGATATCCGATACCACCATGCGCTCGCATTTCCCCGAGGCCAGCAGGTACAAGGGCAGCCGGCCGTGGTCGGTGCCGATATCCGCCCCCAGGCGGCAGGGGGGAAACAGGTCCGCCGCCGCCTGCAACCTTTCATCCAGATTAGGCAGGCGCAAGGGGACTGCCTCCTTCCAAAGAGGCCGGACTGGGCCAGCGGCGCTCCCGCTCAAAGAATTTCACCGTAGCCTCGGCCTCCTGGATTACTTTTTCGGGAAAGTCATAGGCCCCCAATAAAAGCAGGGCATTCCGGGTTTGGGACGGGCCGGGGCGGAGCTTGTAATCAAATTGTACGCCCTTGTCTTTCAGTTCTTCCTTAAAATGATAGTTGTCATATTGATCCGAAAGGATTTTGGTCAGCTCTATATCATGGGTGGCCGCAATGCACAGGCTGCTGCCCTGCTGCAGGCTTTTTAAAACGGCGCTGGAGGCGGCGATCCGCTCGATGGTATTGGTGCCCCTCAAAATCTCATCCACAAAGCACAGGCACGGAGCATGCTTCACCGCCTGCAATATCCGCCGGAAGGATTTGATCTCCACCACGAAATAGCTCTCCCCGCCTGACAGGTTGTCTCTGAGCGCCATGGAGGAAATCACCTTGGCCCTGGGGAGGGAAAAGGCGGCTGCGGAGCAGGTGTTGATCGACTGGGCAAATATGGCGTTAACCGCCATTGCTTTGATAAAGGTGGACTTGCCCGAGGCGTTGGAGCCGGTGAGCAGTACACCCCGGTCAAAGCTTACGCTGTTTTCCACAGCGTTTTTCAGCAGGGGATGCACAACATCCTCCGCTTGAAGCGACATTTGCTCATGAAAGCGGGGAAGGCAGTATTTGGACAGGCTTTTCCGCAGGGAAAGGACGCTGATCATCATATCCAGCCTGCCTACCGCCCGGTACAGCGCCCCAAGCTCTTCCGCATGCTTCGAGATGACAGACATCACCTTGTTGTAAGCCTTGAGCTCGGTCAGGAAAAACACCTGGATAAACATCATAATGGCGGCCGCGTCGCCCGCGGCGATCCCATCCTGCGCGGCGGCTGAAAAGGCGCCCCTGAGCCGTGCAAACGGCCGCGCTGCGGCGCGTATGGCATCTTGATTTGCTTCAAGCCCCGGCATGGGCATACGCGTGAGCTTTTTGGCGCACCACAGCAATGCTTTGGCGTAATGCACGGTATGCAGCCTGCCCTGCAGTTTTTTTGTGCCCCAGTAGTACAGGCCGGCATTCAGCAATAATGCAGGAAGCAGCGCCACAAAGCCGGTACCGGCCGGCACCGGCAGAAAGAACAAAGCGGCTGCAATCAGCGGCAAAAAGGCGGCCGCGCGGAACAGGACGGCATAAGGCAGCCGGTATTCATCAGGGTGGCGCAAAAGATCCGGCAGTCCGTTTTCACTGTTTTTGCCCACATGGGCCAACAGTGTTTGTATTTTAAGCCGGAGGGGGGAATCACGGTCAAGGGCGGCAAGCGCGCCTTCCCAATCGTCCTCCACGCCCCGCAGGGAGCGCAGCCGGTTATACAGCTCTTCTTCGCCTGGAGTGGTCAGGCAGGCATTGATGCGGTGGAAAACCAGGTTCATGTCCAGGTCATTCCAGGTGATATCATCCACACAGTGGGGATATCCGCCTTCCTGCAAGGCATACTGGGCTTGCAGGCTCTCCCAATCCTCCTGCGGATGCTCCTGGAAGGCGCCGAAGCCTTTTGCCGCCTCGTCCCTGCGCTGCCTTGCAGCCCGCAAGGTGGCGTATACGGCATATATGAAGTAGGCAGGGATCATGAGCAGCAGCAGGACCGCGAACTTTTCCATAAGCTGATCCTTTCGTATATTGTATTTGAAAACTGAAATGCACCGATGGACGCCGGCCCATAGAAAGCAAACAGGCTTCGCCTATATGTCATCCTGAGGAACGCAGTGACGAAGGATCTTGGCCTAGCATGATAAAACAAGATCCTTCCCTTCGTTCGGGATGACAGGTTGCGGGGTGGATTCGCTTCCAAGACGCTTGTACACAGATGTATGACCATGTTAATAATGAAGAAGAGAGGGCTTTCCGCCCCCTCCCCTCCATCGTCATACCATATGCAAGTGTGAGATAAAGCTTAATCCAAATAATCCTTCAGCTTTTTGCTGCGGCTGGGATGGCGCAGCTTGCGAAGCGCCTTGGCCTCGATCTGGCGGATGCGCTCCCTGGTTACGTTGAACTCGCGGCCCACTTCCTCCAAGGTGCGCTGGCGGCCGTCATCCAGGCCAAAGCGCAGGCGGAGCACCTTTTCCTCCCGGGGGGTCAGGGTATCCAGCACATCCAGAAGCTGCTCCTTCATCAAGGAGAAGGAGGCGGCTTCCGCCGGGGCGGGGGCGTCGTCATCGGGGATAAAGTCCCCCAGATGGCTGTCCTCCTCCTCGCCGATAGGCGTTTCCAGCGATACGGGTTCCTGGGCGATCTTGATGATCTCCCTTACCTTGCCCTCGCTGATGGCCATGGATTTGGCGATTTCCTCCGGCGTGGGCTCCCGGCCGTATTCCTGCAAAAGCTGCCGGGAAACGCGGATCAGCTTGTTGATGGTCTCCACCATATGTACGGGGATGCGGATGGTGCGTGCCTGGTCGGCAATGGCCCTGGTGATGGCCTGGCGGATCCACCAGGTGGCGTAGGTGGAGAATTTATAGCCTTTGCGGTAGTCGAATTTTTCCACAGCCTTGATCAGCCCCAGGTTGCCCTCCTGGATCAGGTCCAGAAACAGCATGCCGCGGCCCACATAACGCTTGGCGATGGATACCACCAGGCGGAGGTTCGCTTCCGCCAGCTTGCGCTTGGCATCGTCGTCCCCCTGCTCCATACGCTGGGCGATTTCTATCTCCTCGTCGGCGGTCAGCAGGGGGACCTTGCCGATTTCTTTTAGGTACATGCGCACCGGGTCATCAATGGAGATGCCCTCGGGTACGGAAAGATCGATTTTCTCCAGCGGCTCGGCAATCAGCTCGGGCTCGGTGGGGTCCAGCTCATTGACCACATCCACGCCGAGGGCTTCAAAGGTTTCCAATATTTTATCGAATTGGTCAGGCTCAATCTCGAACTCCACCAACTGGTTCATGATGTCCTTGTACGTCATGGTCCCTTTGGTTTTTCCCTGCTCATACAGGTCGTTGAGTTTTGCTTGACGTGCATCGGGCGTCATGCTCAACAAAATCACTCCTTTTCTCCACCAGGGGTGGAAGGCCCGGACAATCCGGACGCGGCGAACCGGGATCGCGCAAAACGGCACTGGGTATGCTATCTGCCGGGTTTGAGCTGGTTCAGGCGCTGCATCAGCGCAACTATTTCCTTAAGGGCTGCCTCTTTTTCCTTTCCTTTAAGGATCGGAATTTGAAGCTTCAGTTCGGTAAGTTTTGATTCAATCCGCTGCCTTCGCAGCTTGTCCAGACAGTCCTCTGCCATGCGCATCAGCGTATCCGGCTCGCCCTCCATGGGCGTGGCAAAAATTTCGGCGGCCAGGCTGCGGTTCTTTTCATCAGCCTGCGATTCCATAAGCTCCGCAGGTGTCAAGCCGCTGAGCAGGTCCTGGCATAATTGCTTCATGAATGGGTCCTTGAATTCCTCGGGGGTGATGGTGCCCTGGGGCAGCCTTCCCGTGGCCAGCAGGGATAAGAGGGATTGCTCCGCCCTGTCCGGCCTTGAATCCGCCCTTGTGGATAATCTTTCCCTTTGGGGGGAAGCGCTATTCTTTGCAATCGGCAAGGAAATGCCAATCTGCGCCTGAAGCACCTCTTTGGGGAAGCCTGTTTGCAAAACAAGCTGCTGCAAATGGTTTTCCAGTTCTACCGGCTGGGTCACCCGGCGCAGTATCCCGGCGCAGGCCTTGGCGTATTCCGTACGCCCGTCCTGGGTGGAAAGGTCAAATTCTTCCGCTTTTCGGGCCATGCGGTATTCCGCCGGGCCCATGGGGGCGAGTTCCGCAAAGGCGTCAAGGCCGTCCCGGCGGATGAACTCATCCGGGTCCAGGTTGTCGGGGAAAGCCAAAACCCTGGCGGGGATGCTTTCGGCCTCAAAGATATCCAGCGCCCGGAGCGTCGCGTGCTGCCCGGCGCTGTCCCCGTCGTAGGCGATCCACACCTGGGGGGCAAACCGCTTCAAAAGCCGCGCCTGCTCCTGGGTCAGGGATGTGCCCAGGGTGGCCACCACACCTTCCACGCCAAACTGGGAGAGGGCCACCACATCCATATACCCTTCCACCAGAATGACCCTTTGCAGGTTGCGCGCCTTGCGCAGGAGATTGGCGGCGTATACCCCCAGCCTTTTGTTGAAGGCCGGCGTATCCGGCGTGTTGAGATATTTGGGCTTGCTATCTCCCATAGCCCGGCCGCCAAACCCCAGCACCTGGCCGTACAGGTCGATGATGGGGAATATGGCCCGGTTGCGGAACATATCGACGGTCCTGCCTTCCCGAAGCAGCGTCAGGCCGGCTTTTTGGGCTTCCTCCACGGTATAGCCCTGGGAGAGCAAATGATCCGTCAGTTCCGCGCGTGTCCCTGCAGCGGCGCCCAGGCCAAACTTGCGGATCACGCCCTCGTCCAGCCCGCGGCCCTTCAAATAGGCCAAAATGGGCCCGCCTTCCCGGGAAAACAGTTGCTGGTGATAAAAATGGGCAGCGGCGCGGTTGGCGCTGAGCAGCCTTTCCTTCAGCGTCCTGGCCGCCTGATATGCTTCGTCCTCCTTTACCTCTGGCGGGGTCATGTGCAGCCTTTCGGCCAGGTGGAGCACTGCTTCCGAAAAATCCATGTGCTCCACTTCCATCACGAACTGGATCACGCTTCCCCCCGCCTTGCAGCCAAAGCAGTAATACAACTGCCGCTGGCTGTCCACGGAGAAGGAGGCTGTCTTTTCGTTGTGAAACGGGCACAGACCCCAATATCTATGCCCGTTCTTCTTCAGCGGCAAGTAAGTGGACACCACTTGCACAATGTCGGCCCGGGCGCGAAGCTCGTCCAACCATGCGGGTGGAAACCGTCCTGCCATGCATTGCTCACCTGCTATCCTTCATTCGCCGCCTAAGCGTTATTTCCTGCACATTTTTCAACAAATTCGGCGTATAAAAGCCTGATTCCGGCAATTTCCATCAGGATGCGGGAAAACCGGAGGGGACAAACAGCTTCACATACAGCCTTATGGCGTACCTGTCGGTCATGCTGGCCAGGAAATCCGCCACGCCCCGCCAGGTGCCCTCCTGCACGCCGATCGCCACATATTCCGCCGGCATCTCCCCGGGATGCTCCATATAGTAGCCGTACAGCGCGCGGATCACATGGTCGCAGCGCATTTCTTCCGCTTCCCGCCAGCCTTCCCGGTATACCTTTTCAAAAAGGAAGGCCCGCAATGCGTTGGTTGCTTCCAGAACCGGCTGGCTCATCAGCACCTGGTTCTTGCCCATGCTGTTTTCTACAATATCCAGGATCATGGTGTGGATGCGCTGGCCATGGGTCCTGCCAAGTACCTCCAGGCAATCCCTGGGCAGTTCGCTTTCCATAAGGATGCCTGCCCGCAGCGCGTCGTCGATGTCATGGTTGATATAGGCGATTCTGTCGGCCCGGCTGACGCAAAGCCCTTCCAATGTCTGGGGCGGTTCCTTGCCGCTGTGGCAGAGGATGCCGTTGCGCACCTCCCAGGTGAGGTTCAGGCCATTGCCCTCGTTTTCCAGCTTTTCCACTACCCGCAGGCTTTGCTCGTTGTGGCGGAAGCCGTCCGGCAAAAGCGCGTCCAGCGACCGTTCCCCGATATGGCCAAAGGGCGTGTGGCCCAGGTCGTGCCCCAGGGCGATGGCTTCGGTCAGGTCCTCGTTCAGCTTCAGCGCCCTGGCCAGGGTCCTTGCCACCTGGGCTACTTCCAGCGTATGCGTAAGCCTTGTGCGATAATGATCGCCCTCGGGGGATAAAAACACCTGCGTTTTGAACTTCAGGCGCCGAAAGCTTTTGCAGTGGATGATCCTGTCCCGGTCCCGCTGGAAAACCGTGCGCAAGGGGCAAGGCTCCAAGGGTTTCTCCCGGCCTCTGGAACGGACGCTCCACATGGCCAGCGGGCTTAGGCGGGCCATCTCTTCCTGCTCCTGTATCTCCCGTGGTGTCATGGGCGGCCGTCCTTTCCATGGAATAGGGGGAATCCGCGTTATTTCCTCCATCCATATATACGCTTTTCTACATACATATATACAACGCAAATCAAGAAAATCCCTGCTGATTGCAGCAATATCCATTGACAAGGGAAGCGGCGCCGTGCTATGCTACCTTGAGATATGCGAGGTGGCTGGGCGGCCGCGTGCCATTTGGCATGAGGAAAGTCCGAGCACCATAGGGCAGGGTGCCGGTTAACGGCCGGTGGAGGCGACTCCAAGGAGAGTGCAACAGAGAGATACCGCCGCATGAAAGTGCGGTAAGGGTGGAAAGGTGAGGTAAGAGCTCACCCGCGGCTTGGCGACTTGTCCGTGATGTAAACCCCACCTGGTGCAAGATTGAAAGGGGAGCGCATATGGCGGCCCGTCATGCTCCCGGGTAATCGCTTGAGCCTGCTGGCAACTGCAGGCCTGGATAGATGACCGTCCACGACAGAACTCGGCTTACAGGCCACGCTCGCATTGATCCGAAAAAATGACGCTGGCGCGTCATTTTTTCGGGTTTGTACGATTATGAATGATTGTGTGCACGGAGGAAAAAATATGGGGAAGCGGATAAGGATGCTTTGCGGCGCACTGGCAGCGGCGCTTTTTTTGGTGCCATTGGCGCCGGCGTCGGCCAAGCCGCAGGTAGTGTACCGGGGCGATACACAAAAGCCAAGGATAGCCATCACCATGGACGACTGCTGGAAGATGCAGTACGTGGT
>JAEWWY010000519.1 GCA_023458835.1 Bacillota bacterium | reverse complement strand
ACCGGCGGGGCGCGCATCTATGCCAAATACATGCGGCCCAAAGAGATACAGGGCAGGCTGCCGGCCATATTGTGCTTCCACGGCTATTCCGGGGTCAGCGAGGGCTGGACGTCCCTGGCGGCCTGGGCCGGGGCGGGCTTTTGCGTGGCGGCATTGGATGTGCGGGGCCAGGGCGGGCGCAGCGAGGATGTGGGCGGCGTGACCGGCAACACACTCCAGGGCCAGATCATCCGCGGCCTCAGTGAAGACGATCCCCACAAGCTGCTGTTCCGCCATATCTTTTTGGATACGGCGCTGCTGGCCCGGGTGGTATCCGCCTTCCCGGAGGTGGACGGATCGCGCCTGGCGGCAAGGGGAGGCTCCCAGGGCGGGGGATTGACCATGGCCTGCGCCGCGCTGGCGGACATCAAGGCGGCGGCGCCTGTTTATCCCTTCCTGTCGGATTATCAGCGGGTATGGGAACTGGACCTGGCGGAGGATGCTTACGTAGAATTGAAACAGTATTTCCGCAGGTTTGACCCCAACCACCGCCGGCGGGAGGAGGTTTTCACCAGGCTGGGATATATCGATATCCAGCATCTGGCGCCCCGCATCAAGGGGAAGGTGCACATGTTCACCGGGCTGATGGACAAGATCTGTCCGCCTTCCACCCAGTTCGCCTGCTACAACAAAATCACCTCGCCCAAGGAAGTGACCTTTTACCCGGATTTCGGCCATGAGCACCTGCCCGACATGGACGATGCGGTACTGCAATGGTTTGTAAAGGAACTAAAGGGCTGAAAACCGAAAAGAGGCGTCTGCCGCAAGGCAGGCGCCCTCACATTGTGAGGCGGATGCAGCGATCATAACCGGTTCCGGGCTACGGGATACGCTCAAATGCCGCCTTGATAAAAGCGATGTCCCTTTTTGCATTGCGCGGCTGCGCCTCCTCGCGCAGGATTGGCATATCCGGCATTTTCTCCTTGACCCACCGGAACAGGGGATCAAAATGCATCATGCCCTGGTCAAGCGGCTGCGTCATATACTGCGTGCCTTGCCAGCAGCCGTTTTTGATATGCATGGCGGTCACCTTGTCCCCAAAACAAGCGATGCACCTTGCCCATAGATCATCCTGGTTTTGAACTCCGCCGGGAGACAGCAGGTTGACCGGATCAAAAACAATGCGCAAGCGGCCGCTGTTCACCTCATTCAGCAGGCGCCGGGCCATTTCAGGGGTGTTTATGGTATGGGCAAAGACCGGCTCTATCGCAACAAAGGTGTCGGCGCTTTCCGCTTCCCTTGCCATCTCCCGCGCAAAGGCAAGTATTCGGCCGTATGCGTCTTCACGCTCCGTATCGGTACCGGAGAAGGCCGTGGTCTCCGTGGCCACACAGGCCGCGCCCAGCTTTTTTGCGATGCGGATATGCCCCCGAAAGCGTTCCATGCTGTTTTGCCGCACAGATTCCTGCAAAGCGCCAGGTTCGACGTAACAGCCCAATACGGAAATTTCAAGCCCCGCGCTCTCAAAGGCCTTCCGGATCCTTGAAAGGGTATCCGGCCTCAGCATTTCCTCTTCCCGTATATCCAGCGCCTTATAAGGGGCCAGTTGCACGGCTTCAAAGCCGGCTGCGCGGATTTCCTTCGCCAGTTCTTCGGGAGCTTGTTTGGGAAAATCGTGGGCCCGCACACCAATCTTCATCGTGATGATCCCCTTTTCGTTGCATGATCCCTTTATGCGTCATTCTTCAGACAGCCTCTCCATCAAAAAGGCGCAGATATCCTCCGCCTTCTCCGGCCAGCGCCCGGCAAAGGAAAGCGCCATGGATTCCGTGGGCAGCGCCAGCGCCATCATGAGCGCCGGGGCGGCTGGTCCGCCCCGGTCCAAGCGAAGGATACAGCCCTGAGCGCAGCCCCAATCGACATGCGCGCCCTGGGGCAGGGCACCCAGGGATGTTTTGTCCAAAGAAAAATCGTCCCCCAGCTCTTTCATCAGATGCCCATAAAATGCCGGCGCGGCCGCGGGCCATCGGCGGGAAAGCCGGTCGGCCATATCCCGGGTGGGCAGGGCAAGCGTCATATCCAACAGGGGCGCATCCTTTTCCATCAGGCGGAGCCTTAAGTCATATGCCCCATCCTCGCGGCGGTGAAAATCCGCCAGCATCTGCGTTTCCCGCTGAAAGCGGACCTTCCACCCGGGAACGGCCTCCAGTATCAGCGCGCGCGTGCTGTGGGGCAGGCGCCGCAAAAACAGGGACAAGGATTCCCGCCCCTCCCGGGAAAGGGTATACAGTGTTCCCAGCGCGTGGGGGATGCTGCTCAGATGGCCGCTTAAGAGCATATCCCCCATGGTAAGCTGCATGGTGATATAGTCCATCAGGCCGTATTCCGCAAGGAACTGCAATAGCTGCAGGTTGCTAAGGGGGCCCAACTGGTCAACGGCAAACAGGATCAGCAGCTTGTTTTCAAGGTCGGGTGTTTTGCGGGTGATCATTACCTGTATCACCCTCCTCATAAAATGATAGGAAAAAACCCCTCAAACCAGAAGGCTGAGGGGAGATGAAACGTTATGCAACGCCTGCCGCGGCAGGCTGCCCGCACCCTGTCAGGCGATGAAAGGCTTGATGTCTGCCATCAGATCATCACAATCGTCGGCATACACTTCCAGGGCGATGGGTTTGCTCAGGTCCAGGCTGAAGATACCCAGGATGGATTTGGCATCCACCACATGGCGGCCTGCACGCAGGTCCATGTCGTAGGGATACCGGTTGACGACGTTTACGAACGTCTTCACGTTTTCAGCCAGGCTGAGGCGGATGTTGACGGACTTCATAAATGAAGCACCCCCTTTATTTGGTACAGGATATATGATACACCATTTTTATGGAAAATGCAATAGATTTTCGCCCTTTGACAAAAAATACGTTATCAAAAATAGCCTGAAACAAAGGTTTTCCGGCTTATGCCTCCCCCAACGCCCGGTATTCCCGGAGGCAGGCATCATACTCCGCCTCCAGCCGCTCCTTTTCCTTGGGGCCGGCATGGCCGATGCTGTCGGTTAATTGGGACAGGCGCATCTGCAAAAGGGTGCGGTCAAAGGCCGTGTTTGAATGGGATGCCTGCTTTTGCTGATAGGCTTGAAGCGTGCCTTCAAAGGTTTGCAGCCGGCCGTTTTCCAGGATGAGCAGCCTTGTCGCCACCGCCGAAGCAAAGGCCTGGTCATGGGATACGAACAGCACCGTGCCCTCGTACTCCCTGAGCATACTTTCCAGCACGGACAGGGAAAGGATGTCCAGGTAGTTGGTGGGCTCATCCAGCAAGAGCACGTTGGCCGGGCCCGCGAACAATTGGGCAAAGGCCAGCTTCACCCGTTCGCCGCCCGAGAGGACAAAAGCGGGCTTGTTCAGCTCGTCCCGGGAGAACAGCAGGCGGCTTAAAATCGTGCGGACCACCGTTTCGCTTTGGATGCTGTGCGCAAGCGCGTTGGCCAGTACGGACCGGTTCAGGTCCAGCGTTTCAAACTCCTGGCCGAATATGCCAAGCGTGGCTTTGGGCGTCTTGCGGATGTTTTCCGCCCCTTCCCGGATCAGCCGCAGAAGGGTGGACTTGCCCGCGCCGTTGGGGCCTAACAGCGCCGTTTTGCTGCCCAGGGGCAGTTCGAAGGATGCATCCGTAAATAAGGGCTTGCCATAGCCGAAGGATACGTGCTCCGCCCGGAGCACGGTGCGGCTTTGGGGCGGATCGGTGAGGGAAAAATCCAGGCGGATGGCGGTTTCCTCCCGGGGGCGGTCCACCTTTTCAAGCTTTTCCAGCCTGGTTTTCATGGCGTTTTTGGCATCGTGCAGCTTTTGCTGGGATTTGTTGTCCCGCTTGTGCAGCCTGGCTTCGCTGTTGCCCATGCGCTTGGGCGGGCCCTTCATCTTGGCCGCCTTGCGGGCGGCGGTATCCAGCGCCTCCTGCAGGTGCGCCTTCTCCGAGACGTACCGCTCATAATCCCTGGCTTGCTGCGCTTTTTCCGTCTCCTGGATGCTCAAAAAATCGTCGTAGCTGCCGGGATAGGCGGTCACCGTCTCCCCATCCAGATGCCAGATGCGGTTGCACAGGCCGTTCAGCAGTTCCCGGTCATGGCTCACCAGCACGAAGGTTGGGCATTGGTCCAGTTTTTTGTAAAGCAGCGCCCTGCCCTCCCCATCCAGGTTGGCGGTGGGCTCATCGCAAAAAAGCAGCTTGACGCGGGTGATGTCCGTTTCCGCCAGGCGCAGCCTGGTCTGCTCCCCGCCGCTGCGCGATGTGCGCTGCGCCGCCTCCGAAACACGGAATTCCTTCAGGGCCTGCGCCCCTGCGCTTTGATCCGGTGCGCCGAACTGGCGCACCATATGGATGGGGGCTTCCCGTTTGATCAGGCCCATGTCCGGCGCGCTTTCCCCGCTTAAGATCGACAGCAGCGTGGATTTTCCCGCGCCGTTGCGGCCGATAAGCCCGATGCGGTCTCCCTCAAAGATCTGCAGGAGCGGAATGGAAAACAGCCTGCGCTGGCCGATATGCTTCTCCAGTTGGGTTGCGCTCAAATAACAAAATGACATCAAAAAAACCTCCCGGCAAAGTAGCATCGGAAGGCGCAGGCGAAAATACACCAAAACAAAAAGGGCGTATGTTTTACGAGCGCTGAAATACCGATGCAAAACAAGGCTCCCAAAGGAGCGGCATTGTGTTGACAGCGGTTATTTGCGCATGCGTGAAACCTTACCCTTTCCACATTTGTCGTCATTATTGTAGCGGCGGCCGGAAGCTTTGTCAAGCCCCCATGCCTGTGGTATAATCAGGGGAACAAGAAGCATCTGGAAGCGGGGGCGTGGCTGTGGAGCAGTTGGAGGCGACGGTATCGGACATCACCTACCGCAATGCGGAGAACGGCTATACGGTCATGCAGGTCCGTACCGGCAGGGAAAAGGTGACGGTGGTGGGCGCGCTGCCGGAATTATCCTCCGGAGAGCAGATCGTTTTATCCGGCGGATGGGTGGAGCATCCCCAATACGGCCGGCAATGGAAGGCGGCCGGATGCGAAATCGTGAAGCCAACCACGCTGCTTGGTATTGAGCGGTATCTGGGTTCAGGCCTGATCAAGGGCGTCGGGCCCGCCACGGCCAAGATATTGGTGGCGTATTTCGGCAAGGATGCCTTGGATATCCTAAGCGAGCACCCGGAGCGGATGGCGGATGTGCCTAAGATAGGCCCCAAGCGGGCCGCGCAGATTGCCAAGAGCTTTCATGAGCAGATGTATGCCCGCCAGGCCATGGTGTTTTTGCAAAGCTACGGCGTCAACGCCACCCTGGCGGTGAAGATCAGCCGGCTATATGGCGATCAGGTGCAGGCGGTGATCAGGGAAAACCCCTACCGCCTGGTGGAGGATATAGAAGGTGTAGGCTTTCTGACCGCGGACCGCATCGCGCTGTCCATGGGCATGGCGGCGGATTCGCCCCACCGGGTGAAGTGCGCGCTCAAGTATGTGCTCCAGGATGCCGCCTCCACCGGCGGCCATGTATATCTTCCAAGGGAGGAGCTTGCAAGCCGCACGGTCAAGCTCCTTCGGGTGAACGGGGAGCTGGTGGCCGGCGCGCTGGCGGAGCTTTTGATCCGCCGGGAGATGATCACCTCCCCCACGGAGGAGGAAGAGCAGGGGATTTATCTGCCCCAATATTTCAATGCCGAGCGGGAGGTGGCCCAGCGGCTGCACGAACTGATGGCGGCGCTGCCCTACCGCAAAAGCCAGGCGGCGGAGGAAGCCACCCGGCGGTTTGAAAAGGAGAAGGGCGTCAGCTTCAGCCCCTTGCAGCGCAAGGCGGTGCAGGCGGCGGTGGATGAAGGCGTGCTGGTGATCACCGGCGGCCCCGGTACGGGCAAGACCACCATCATCAATTGCATCATCCGCATTCTTTCCAAGGAGGGGGAGGTGCTGCTCTGCGCCCCTTCCGGCCGGGCGGCCAAGCGCATGACGGAGGCCACCGGCGTGGAGGCCAAGACCATCCACCTCATGCTGGAGTATGGCGGCGATGAGGGCAGCTTTTCCCGCGATCAGGAAAACCCTCTGGAAGCCAACTGCATCATCGTGGACGAGATGTCCATGGTGGATATCCTGCTCATGCGCGGCCTGCTCCGGGCTATTACGC
>JAEWWY010000518.1 GCA_023458835.1 Bacillota bacterium | reverse complement strand
TCATGGGAAAGGGATTGGGATTTTGAAAGACCATGCCCACCCGGCGGCGTAAATCCGTCACATCCAGATCCTGATAGATATTTTTGCCATCCAGCGTCACTTTTCCTTCTATCTTTACCCCTTCGATCAAATCATTCATGCGGTTGAGGATCTTCAAAAGCGTGGATTTCCCGCAGCCGGAGGGACCGATCAAAGCGGTGATCTCCTTTTCCCGTATCAAGAGCGATACATCCTTGAGTGCCTGCAAAGTGCCGTAATACAGATTGATATGTTCGAGCTCAATTTTCACCGAACTTCCCCGCCTTCTTGCTGAAATACTTCGTTAACAGGTTCATGGCCGTTACCAGAACAAGCAGCGTCACGCCGGCTACAAAGGCCACGTTCCGCCCGGCCATCCCGCCATCCCTGGTGGAAATAAACATGTGCACCGACAGCGTACGGCTGGAATCCATCAGCGATTGCGGCATCTTGGCCACGCTGCCCAGGGTAAAGAGCAGCGCCGCCGTTTCGCCAAGGATGCGCCCGGTGCTTAAAACCAGTGCCGAGAGAATGCCTCTTGAGGCCGATGGGAGCACGATGCGCATCACCGTGCGCAGTTTGCCTGCCCCCAGGCCAAAGCTGCCTTCCCTGTACAGATCGGGAACAGACAGGATCGCTTCCTCCGACGTACGGATGATGGTGGGCAGCACCATGATCGATACCGTCAGGATGCCCGCCAGCAGCGAGTAGCCCATATGCAGCGCCGTGCCGAAGAAAAGCGCCCCGAACAAGCCGTAAATGATCGAAGGAATGCCCGCCAGCGTTTCCGTGGCAAGGCGGATGACCCTCACCAGACGGCTGCCCTTCTTGGCATATTCGCACAGGTATATGGCGCAGCCTACGCCCAGGGGCCCTGCGATGGCCAGCGACAATGCTACCAGAATCAGCGTTGTCACAATGGCAAAGCGCATGGAGGGGTTGTCGGAGGAATAGGGGCCAAAGAGGATCTGCCAATTGATATGGGGTATGCCGCCCATGAAGATATAGATGACGATCCACAAAAGAGCGCCCATGGCAATGGCGGTGGCCAGCCAGCAAAGGCCGGTCAAAATCGCCGTCTTAGCCTTTCTCATTTGCCTTGCCTCCCTTGGTGACCAGATTCAGCGTCACGTTCAAAAGCAGGATGAAAACAAACAGCACAGCGCCGGTAGCAATCAGCGCGTCATAGTGCAGCCCGCTGGCATAGCTCATTTCGGATACGATGTTCACCGTGAGCGTACGCACTGATTTAAAGATGGTTGCAGGCAGTATATTGCTGTTTCCCGCCACCATGCCCACGGCGATTGTCTCACCAATAGCCCGGCCCATGCCCAGCACCACGGAGGTAACGACACCCCGTCGGGCCGCCGGGAGCAGTACGAAAAACACAGCCTCGGTATGTGTGGCCCCCAACGCGATGGCCCCGTCATAATAGGAGGACGGCAGCGCCCGGATGGAATTTTCGCTGACGGTGATGATGGTTGGCAGGATCATGATGGCCAGCACCACCGATGCGGCCAGCACGCTGTTGCCGTTGCCCGGGAAATGATTCGCGATAAAAGGCACGATGATCATCATGCCAAAGAAGCCGTATACGATGGAGGGGATGCCGGCCAGCAGTGACACGCATTGGGAGAGTAGCCCATACAAACGCCTGGGGCAATATTTGGCCATAAAGATAGCGGCCAGCAGCCCGATGGGCACGCCCAGGAGCAGTGCGCCGCCTGTTACATAAAAGCTGCCGATAATCATATACGCGATCCCGAATTGCTGCGGATCATGATTAGGCTTCCATCCTGTTCCTGTAATGAATTTCCATAGCCCGATCTCCCGAAGCGCTGGCATTGCGCCGCCGAAAATAAACAGGCAGATGCACAATACCGCTGCCACGGAAATCAGCGAAGACAAAAAAAACAGCGCCTTGCTCCCCTTTTCCAAAATGGCACGTTTCCTCATGTTCCATGGTCCCTGCGCTTTCTACTTAAATTTCATGCAGGAACATTGTATATGTTTCTTGTGCGGCGCTTGTCATGGCCTTGTAAGATTCGCGAAAGAACGCACATGGGCATTCTGTGCATCAAAAAACCGCCTGCCGGAAACCGGCGGGCGGCAGGGCAAACCCCTTGGCATATTGTTATTGGGCAGGAGCCGCATCTACAGCATCCCAGGTGCGCAGTTCGCCCGTAAAGATGGCGGTAATCTGCTCGCTGGTGAGGGCGGAGACTTCGTTAGCGGTGTTCACGACCACGGCGATGCCGTCATGGGCGAACACGGTGGGATCAAGCACCTCGGTTTCCGCGGCCTTGAGCTCGCGGCTGGACATACCCACGTCAACCTTGCCCTCGGTGACATCCTTGATGCCGGCGGAAGAACCGTTGTAGGTGATCTCAATGGACACATTGGCGTTCAGGGCGGTATAAGCTTCCTTGAGCTTCTCCATCACCTTTTCCACGGAGGTGGAGCCGGAGAAGGTCAGCTTGCCGGAAAGATTGGCCGCCACATATTCGGGTGCTTCTTCCACAGACTCGATGTAGCCGTTGCCAATGACGATCTCCTGGCCCTGCTTGGAGGCTACAAAGGTTAGGAAGTCCTTGGCGATGGCATTTTCGCTGGTCTTGGGCAGGGCAAGCACGAAGGGGCGCGAGATTTTATAGGCGCCGGACTTTACGTTTTCCACGGTGGCTTCGATGCTGTCTACAGATACGGCCTTCACCTTGTCGGTGACGGAGCCCAGGGAGGTGTAACCGATGGCATAGGCATCCACTTCCACTTTGGCGGAAACTTCGTCGGTGGAGTTGACCAGGACGGCTTCAGGGAACAGGCGGTCTTCGGTGCCGGCATCGGTCTTTACCAGGATGCCCATCAGCTCGTCAAAGGCGCCACGGGTACCGGAGCTGGCTTCACGGGAAATCACGGTGATCTCCTGGGCCTTGTCAAATTCCGCGGCAAATGCGGCCACGGCCAGGGTCAGCGCCAACGTAAGGCAGACGATCAGGGAAACGATCTTTTTCATGATTTTCTCTCCTTGCATTTCATTTCTTGATGCAATGCAAGTGTAAAATACCGCTGTATGGCCGCAACAAGCTTTTTGTAAGCGCCGGGAAAGAAAAAACGAGAACATGGAAAGATAGGTCCTGCCCTTATATCCTGATGCCGTGAGCGGAAAACGCAGCCTTCAAGGCATGCTTGTCCCCTGTGAACACGTGCCCTTCCATGCCCAGTTTCCGTCCCGCGTCCACATTGTCCTTGTTATCGTCAATAAAAAAGCACTCTTCGGGCTTTAACCGATACGTATCAAACAGAATCCGGTAAATTTGCTCACCAGGCTTCAATGTATGATAAAACGCGGAAACAATCGCGCCCTCAAAATACTTCAAAGCTTCAAACCGGTCTTTATACACGGCGAATCGTACACTGGCATTGGACAAAAGATACATACGATAACCATTTTGCTTCAATGCCTTCACGATTTCCGTCATTTCCGGATCCTCCGGCATGTATTCATGCCAATGGGCAATGATCTGATCCAGCGTATCATGCAGCCTTTCGGGCAGGCGCCGCTTGCACCTTGACACCGCCTCTTCATAGGTGATGTTCCCGCCGTCCAGCATGCGCCACTCCTCTTTGCCGAACATTTCCTCCCGGATCAAAAGCGCATCCTCCCCCTGTACGTAGGGGAGAATACAGCGCATGGGCGCAAAGTCACGAAGCACGTTGCCCATATCGAAGATCATGTTGCGTATCATGTGTACCTCCAAAACAAAGATGCCTCCATTATATCGATCGTGGAGCGGTCTGCCAAGCGCAGGAAAATATTTAACCGATACCGCCGATTGACAATTGCCTCCGTTTGGTTATACTCAAGCTGGACAACCTGATATCGGGAGGTTTCCTATGCATCTGTTTGACGTGATCGGCCCCGTCATGATCGGCCCCTCCAGTTCCCATACCGCCGGGGCTGCCCGCATTGGCCGGGTTGTGAGAAGGCTTCTGGGCGCGCAGCCCAAGCAGGCGGATATCGGCTTTCACGGCTCTTTTGCCAAAACATACGCAGGCCACGGCACCGACCGGGCGGTAGCCGGAGGCCTGATGGATTTTGATGTGGATGACGTGCGGCTGCGGGACAGCCTTACCCTGGCCCGGGAAGCCGGGATGGTGCTGCGTTTTTCCTCTATCAGCCTGCGCAACGCCCACCCCAATACCATTGTTATCGATGCGAAGGATGCGCAAGGCAACCGCATCACCGTACAGGCCGCCTCCATTGGCGGCGGCAGCATCCTCATTCAATCCATGAACGGGCTGGATGTCGGCTTTTCGGGCACGGAAAACACGGTTGTCATTCAGCACCGTGACGCGCCCGGCGTTATCGCCCGGGTCAGCGGGCTGATTGCCAAGCGAAAGATGAACATCGCTACCATGCGCGTGTTCCGCAGGCGGGCGGGTGCGGAGGCTATTATGGTATTGGAAGTGGATGGCCGCCCGGAGGATTCGCTGCTTCAGGAATTGCGCGATCTGCCCGAGATTTCCTCCATTGCCTTTCTGGAAAAGAGGTAACGACTATGGAATACACCATGTCTGAATTGATCAAAGCAGCCCAGGGGACCACCATCGCCGCCACTGCCAAGGAGGCTCAGGCCAGGGATGATGGTAGCACCCCGGAAGCGCTTACCCAGCGTATGATCCAATACCTGGCTATCATGCGGGATTCGGTACAGGCTGGGCTGGACCCCGAGCTGCGTTCCGTATCCCACATGGCGGGCGGACAGGCCGCGCGGCTATATGCCCAGTTCAAGCGCGGCGGCTCGCTGTGCGGCACCATCATGGGCAAGGCCACGGCTTACGCCCTGGCTGTAGCGGAATGCAACGCCTGCATGGGCAAGATCGTGGCCGCCCCCACCGCCGGGGCCTGCGGCATCCTGCCCGCCGCGCTGCTTGCCGTACAGGAGGAGAAAAACC
>JAEWWY010000517.1 GCA_023458835.1 Bacillota bacterium | reverse complement strand
GCGTATAGCTGCGGAAGGATTCCATACCGAATCTTCTGGAAAACGGTGCATCCTGCCGCGTCAAGGCTTTCCAGTATGCGGGTGTCAAGATCCTCGATGGCGTTGATATACATCTTGCTGATCATGCCTATAGAGCAAATGCTCTGCGTCAGCACGCCGCAAAATGCACCGGGCCCCGTCACCCGGATCCATACCAGCGCCCAGACAAAGCTGGGAATCGTGCGGATGAGCAAAATAATGGCCCGGAACAAGAAAGCAAGCCATTTGGGCACGATATTTTCGCTGGCCACGAAGCTTATTGGAACCGCCAGCAGACCGCCAATCAGCGTACCCAGGAATGCAATGGCAACTGTCTCAAACAGCAGGTATGGAACGCCCTCCGGCGTAATGTTGATGAGCAGGTTTGTATCCGGATGCGTAATGCCATGAACAATGCTGTACGCGACCTCGCTGCCCTTGGCTGCGATCCCTTTGTATTCGACGGCGCTGCCAGACCAATAAAGGATGGCCGCGACAATAAGCGTTATCAAAGTGTACAGCCACCATAGCCTTGGCCGGCGCTCATACATATCCTCAATGGGGTTGATGATTCCTTGCATGCTTTCGGCCTCCTAGCTGAGCTTTCTGCGCAAATACTGGCTCGTATTCTCTATAATGAGCACGACGACGAACAAAGCAATCAGCACCATGCCAAGATCCTCATATTTTCGCCAGCCGATGCGCTCACTGATGAGGATGCCAAGCCCGCCTGCGCCGACATAGCCCAGAAGGGCCGCGGCGCGAATGTTGATTTCCAGCGAAAAGAGGCATTGGGACAGATATGTGGGCAGAATCTGCGGCAAGCAGGCACTCCAGAAGGCCTGGAATTTTGAAGCCCCCAGCGCCTCCATGGCTTCGAACGCACCCATATCAATGGTTTCAATGCTCTCGTAGAGCATTTTCGCCACAACGCCAAAGGTAAAAACAGTGATAGCGACCGTACCAGCAAAGGTGCCTAGCCTGAAAATCAGCGCGCAGATGGAGGCAATGACCAGGGTGGGCAGCGTACGCACAATATTGAGCAACACACGCAGTACGGATACAATCATGGCATTGCGGTTGATATTGGCGGAAGCCAGTACGGCAAAGGGCAGCGCAAGCGTGGAACCAATCACCGAACCCAGAACAGACATCTTAATGGTATCCATAAGCGGAGCGATTACCTTGCTGAAATAACCCCAGTTTGGCGTGAAAACCTTTTCCAGAATGACGGTAAACTGATGGCCGCGTTTTATAATGATGGAAATATCAAATCTGGTTATCGCGACCGAACCGCTGACCGCCGCGATCAGCACCAGCCAGATCAGCCAGGCCCGGGAACGCGGCTTAGATACGCTGCGGCCGTCAACTACCATCATTTTAGGTTTGAAGATGCGGTCAAACACGGGCGGCTTCACAGCCTTGGGCTGCCTTGCTTTTGCCATCAAGCCTGCGCCCCCTTTTGCGAGAGGCTCTGCGGATCTTCTATGTTTGCTTTTGCAGCCGCGATCAGAACCGCATCCTTGGCGCTTTGCTCATCTGCCGCCTTGGGGACCGGCGCGCCGCTATATATGGTATCAAGCACCTCCTGCGTTACGTCCTGAACAGGGCCGTCATAGACGATTTCCCCCGCACGGATGCCAATCACGCGGTCGGCAAAGTCAAGTGCCAGATCAACGTGGTGGATATTGATGAGGATGGTGATTTTCATTTCTTTATTGATACGCTTGAAATCGTTCATCACCTGATTGGCGGTCACCGGGTCAAGTGCTGCCACAGGCTCGTCCGCCAGAATGATGGACGGATTCTGGTTCAGCGTCCGCGCCAGCGCCACGCGCTGCTGCTGACCGCCGGAGAGCTGATCACACCGGGTATAGGCCTTATCGAGGATGCCGACTTTGTCGAGCGCCTGAAGCGCGGCCATCTCCTGCTTTTTCGTAAAGATGCCCAGCAGCACACGGAAAAAGTTCATGTCGGGCACCATGGAGGTGAGGACATTTTTGATGACCGTAGAACGGGTCACAAGATTGAAGGACTGGAAGATCATGCCGATATGGCGGCGAAACCTGCGCAGGCTTTTTCCGCGCAAAGTCATCACGTCCACGCCATCGACAGTCACCTGGCCGTCGGTAACGCCAATCATCCGGTTGATTGTTCTAATCAGCGTTGATTTGCCCGCGCCTGAAAGGCCGATGATGGCCACAAATTCGCCTTGTTCAATTTTAAGGGTTACGTCTTTCAACCCCTGAACACCGTTGGGATAGGTCTTGCCGGCATGGACAAATTCGATCATAGGCACGCCTCTTCACTTTGTATAGATTACTGTTTTACTATATCATTGAAGACATTAAATAACAATAGCGCTTGATGCCATTATCACATAAGAGAGGCGATACGGCATATACCGTACCGCCTCTTCCATACCAGACAGAGGATTATTGCACAACGGTCAGGGCCTGACGGGCGCCGTCGTAATCGGCATCGGTGGCAGGGGCGTAGCCTTCATGGCTATACACGGAGAAGATCGCTTTGCCTTCCTCAGTGCCGATGATGTTGACCAGAGCGTTCTGAATCGCGGCAATAAACTCGGGGTTATATACCGCGGGGTTCGCTTTGGTGATGGACACGGTATCGTTGTAGATACCCTCGGTCACGCCGATTACACTCAGCTCGTTCCAAATGGACTCGGTGCGGCCCATACCGCCCTTGCCGGTCGCGTCCTTCTGATCGACGGGCAGCGTCCAGGCAGCCTCATAGTCGCGGCGGCCATCGGCATAGCACACGATGATGTCAACGGACTCGGCGGCAGCCTGGGCAAAGCTCTCGCCATAGCCGCTGAGGGTCACAGCAGTGGCCAGATCAGTAATCTTCTTGCCCTCGTAGTTGGCCATCAGCCACATGGTGGGATAGATATAGCCGGCGGAAGACGAGTTCTTCAGCACAGCCCAGTTGGCCTTGTTGAGGTCTTCCCAGGTGAGGGCCTCGCCGGCATTGACCTTGGCGGAAAGCTCCTTGCCATAGACGGAAGGCGTAGCGTAAATCAGCGAACGGTAGAAGGTCACCTGATCCTTGGTGGGCAATGTCTTGTTGGCATCGCCGTTCCAGGTTTTGGGATCGGTGCTGTCGTTGCTGAGGCCGGCGCGGGTGGCGGTGAGAAGGACATCAACCTCATCGCTGAACAGCGCATAGGTACCGCCGGGCAGCCAGCCGATATCAATGGCGCCGGCAGCCATGGCTTCGCCGGTAGCTTCGTAGGAGGTGCCGACAGTGATGTCGATCTCGCCCACATCATAGCCCTGCTCAAGCAGCGCGGCCTTCAAAAGCTCAGGCAGGTTCTTGGTGCCGGTGATGATCACGTCCGCATCCTTGGAAGGCACGAATTCGAGGGTCAGCTTGTCCAACTTGACGGCCTCGGCCATCGCGGATGTGCAGCCAGCGACCATCAGTACCGCCAGCAGCAAAGCAAGGAACTTCCTCATGTGATTTTCCTCCTCTGGTTAATTTCGGATACCTTTATATTGTACGCTAACATAAAGTGCATTTCAATCACTCTTAGCAAGAATCTGACAATTTTTTTGCAAGGCCCGGCGGCAAAAGGTTTTTTGTGCTTTCATTTCTATGGTATACTTTCCCTATAGCCGGCAGATACAGAAAAGGGGTATGCGCATGAGAATATTGGTGGCCGAGGACGAACAGGATCTGCGCTCACTTTTGCGCATGAACCTTGCGGAGGAAGGCTATGATGTGCTGGAAGCGCCCGACGGCCTTGCCGCGTGGGCCCTGTTGCAGCGGGAGAAAATGGACCTTGTTCTTTTGGATGTGATGATGCCGGGGCTCGATGGCCTGAACTTGCTTTGCAGGCTGCGGGAGGTAAGCAATGTACCGGTCATACTGCTCACCGCCCGCGGCGAGGAGATGGACAAGGTGCTGGGGCTGAATCTGGGGGCCGACGACTATCTGACCAAGCCCTTTTCAATGGCGGAACTGATGGCCCGCATCGCCGCCCGCCTCCGGCGCAGCGGGGAAAGCACAGGCGCAAAAAATGAAACCGGCGCGCTTTTCAGAGCCGGGCCGCTGGCATTGGACAAGGCAGGCTGCACCGCCTTCCTGAACGGAGCCGCGCTGGAATTAAGCGCCAAGGAGTTTTTGCTGCTTTGCCACCTGATGGAAAATCCGGGCCGCGTGTTCACCAAGCGGCAATTATATCAGGCTGTGTGGAACGAGGATACGTATTATGACGATAATACCATCATGGTGCATATCAGCCGCCTTCGCAGCAAAATCGAAGCTGATCCGAAAGGCCCGGCGTACATCCAAACGGTGCGCGGCATAGGCTACAGGTTTTCACCCAATGGAGGAAAACAGCCATGACGCAAAAGATGCACCGCAGCTTCCTTTTGCATTATGGCCTGATGCTCCTGTTGTCCGCCATCATCGGCCTGATCGCCTTCGCCGCGCTTGACTTTGCAAACAGCATCCTTTCCGGCGCGCTTGTCAAAAACCGCTATCCCGCCCAAGCGCTCTTGCAGGCGGATTACCGTCAAGTCGATTTTTCCGGCGTTATAAAAAACGGCGGCGGCGTGCAGGTGATAAACGATCAATTTGAAATCATGCTGTCAAAAGGGCTGGATATTTTTCAAAAAAGCGCGTTGACGCCTGGGGAATTTACAGATTTTCTTACAGGCAGCCATGCGGTGGGCGTTCCCTACAGCCATGACATCGCCTACAGCCAGGAGGGCCGGTACTGGCTCATCGTCACCTTCCCCACTTCGCTTCGCATCGACTTTTCCTTTGCCCGCAATACGCGCTACCCCTCCAAGGATGCGCAGGCCGTAATAGGCACCATCGTCGCCACGGTGATCCTGTACCTGCTTTTGCTTTCCCTGGCTGCGGTTGCATCCTCCAGGCTGACGGCGCTGACCATTACAAGGCCGCTCCAAAAGCTGTGCCAAGGCACCCGGCGATTGAAAGAGGGCGATTACGATGCCCGGGTGGATCTGAAGCTGAAGAACGAGTTCCTGGAGCTGCAAAATACATTCAACGACATGGCGCAAAAGCTTCAAGCGGAAACAAGGCTTCGGGAGCAGGCGGAGAAAAGCCGCCGTCAACTGGTGCTGGATATTTCCCATGATCTGAAGAACCCCCTTGCCTCCATATTGGGCTACGCGGAATATGGCCTGAACCATCCGGATGAGCCTGCCCATGCGCAGCAAACGTATTGGACGGCAATCAGGGACAACGGGCAGCGTGCCAATGCGCTGATCACCGGCCTGTTCGAGCTGTCGAAGCTGGAAAGCCCGGAATACCGCCTTGAAAAAAGCCGGATAGACTTGAGCGAATACCTTCGCCGCACTGCCGCCCGGCACGTCGCCGGCCTGGACAGCGCGGGCTTTGTTTATGATTTTGATATTCCGGAAGAGGAAGCATGGGTCCAAGCTGATGAAGCCGCTATGGACAGGGTGTTTCAAAACCTGTTTGCAAACGCGCTCCAATACAACCCGCAGGGCACAAAAATCACGCTTTCGCAAAAAGCAATAGAGGATGCTTTTGAAATATGCTTCCGTGACAATGGCATAGGCATGTCGGAGGAACTGACGCAATCCATTTTCCAGCCATTTACCCGGGCGGATGCTTCAAGAAATTCGAAAACAGGCGGCACCGGCCTGGGCTTGGCCATCGTCCGTCAAATCATCTCCCTGCATGGCGGCAATGTCATCCTGCAAACGGCTCCCCAAATGGGCTGCGCCTTTTATATCACGCTTCCCAAAGCTTAAGGCGGATTTAAGGTTCTGTTTAGAGGCGCTTCAGCTTTCCCTGTTATGCTTGTAACGAAGCCGGACAGAAAGTGCGGCTGCAAGAATACGGGAGGGTTTCATTGATGATGGAAACATTGGAAAGCCATTTTTACAACTGGGGCGGCGTGCTGTTCTTCTTCGCCCTCTACGCAATCGTCCTTCTCTTTCTGCCCTTTTACCGCAAGATGGAAAAAAAGCCCCGGGGCACGTATCTGGCCTTTGTCATCGCCTTTGCCATTGAAATGCACGGCATCCCCTTCAGTATGTACGTGATCTCCTGGATCGTAGGCAAAAACCTGCCGGAAGGTGTGCTGTGGGGCCATACGCTGATCCATCAGATCGGATATCTTGGAATGTACATCAACATCGGCTGTGCCATCATTGCCTTGACGCTCATCCTTTGCGGCTGGCGGGAGATCCACAAGGCCTACTGGTCCAAGGATAAGGGAGAAGGACAACTGGTCACCACAGGCATCTACCGCTATATCCGCCATCCCCAGTACACGGGCCTGCTGCTTTTGTCCCTGGGCATGCTCGTTGAGTGGGCCACGCTGCCGATGCTGATTCTATACCCGGTCATGGCATTCATGTACGCACGGTTGGCCAGGCGGGAAGAAAAAGACATGCTGCTGGAATTCGGCACGGCCTACGAGCTGTATATGAAACGGACGAAACGGTTTATCCCTTTTGTAGTGTAATGATCCGTATTCTTGGAGGGAGGCAATTCCATTGAAAAGGAATCCCAAGAAACCGCTGCTCATCGCCGGCCTTGTTTTCGCCGCGCTCGCGCTTTTGTTCGGCGCATCGTTTATTCCTTCATTATGGCTGGATAACGGAAGCATGCATGCGCTTTCCGGCGACTGGATCACCGTGTACTACGAAACCCAGGAAAAAGCCGCCCGGGATGTGTTTGAATTGGCGGAGGCGGAGGCCGGCAGGCTGACGCAAAAGCTGGGCTTTGCCCAAAAGCAGGATTTGACGCTGTATATCTATGATAAGCAGCGCACCTTTCAGACAAAAAAGTACGGTCTCATCGCGCCGCTTTTGAACCTGAACTGGTATATCGGCGATAACCGGGGCAGCACCGTGATTCTGGCTTCCCCTGCCGAAGTCACAAACCCGGATGCCTATGACAGGCGGAAGTATGCCGCGCCCCATGAGATGGTGCATGCTTTGAACTCCATCCTGAATTCCAAAATGCCTCTGTGGCTCAATGAAGGGACAGCGCTGTATCTGACCAACGGGGCTCCGCCGGACGATTTATATGACAGTTCTCCCATTCCGACCCTTCAGCAGATGAGCACCAAAAGCCCTGTGGATTTTTCCAACATGGGCGGCTACTATTTCGCCCATACCTACATCGAGTACCTGGACAAAGCCTACGGCTGGGATAAGGTCTTGACGCTGCTCAAAACCGGCGACTACGACGCAACGCTTGGCAAAACGCGGGAAATGATCTATCAGG
>JAEWWY010000516.1 GCA_023458835.1 Bacillota bacterium | reverse complement strand
CCGGCTCTCTGTAAGCGCGCTTGCGGTTTGATCTCCACATCTGCGGTTTATGGATGTATTAAATCATAGCTTTTGCAATATGTCAAGAACAAAACTTGTACGGAAATTGTTTTCCTTCTCGATGATTCAATGCCAGATATCATGCTGTTAATGGCTGTATTGATAGCATGTTGCGGCAAAAGATCCTTCGGGCGCGGCCCTCAGGATGACAGGGGGCGTGGCTTGGCTTTATGGGCAGCAGGGGTTAGGCAGCGAAACGGTTTATTGGGGGCGAAGGTAAACGGCTGCCAAGGCTGGTGCTCTGCATGCGGCAGGCGGGGCTGTCGCAGCAAGCGCGAATAGTGCATAAAGGTTATTCAAGGGGAAGGATTTCGCGCCTGCGGGCGCGACCAAAGGGCTTTCCGGTCGCCCTTTGGAAACCTTCGGATGCCATCTTCTTTCATAGGTTATGCTATTATGCGGCTAGCACGGCAGCCCCTGCGGTGTTGTTTGTTGGCTTCTCTGCCGGAGGGGGACTGCTTGATAAGCCCGTTTATGTTGCCTAAGGTTGCAATGCTGAGGTTGGTGTTCTGTCCGCGGCAAGCGGGCGATTGATACTATCCGCCCCTTGACATGATAATCGCCTCTACGGTGTAAAGCGCATGTTGGCTTCATTGCCGGGAGATTGCTTGGCAACTCCTTCGTTATGGGACGTACAGCCAGCCGGCATTGTTCTCATCAAAAAAATCCCTTCAAATGGAGACTCTGCGGTTTGAGTATGCCGTCCGGGCTGATATCCAGCAGGCCGAAGGTGGGGCCCGGCCCCATGGGCAGCGACACGGAGCCCGGATTCATGAGCAGCACGCCCTCCTTCTCCTGGCAGAAGGCGCGGTGCGTATGGCCAAACAGCGCGACGCGGCAATGCCTGTCCCTTGCGTCGTCGATCAGGAACCTGTCGGTAAGCTTTACCCGCTGGCGGTGGCCGTGGGAAAGGAAAAGCCAAAGGCCTTCCGATTTTATGACCGCTTCTTCCTTCAACCCCATCATGGCATGGTCATTGTTCCCCCGCACCGCCTGGACCACCGCCATTGGGTTATGCTCTTTCATAACCTGCGTCAAATCGTAAAAATCCTGAACGCCGTCTCCCAAAAACGCGAACAAATCGATTTTGCCATGTTTCATGGCCGCTTCCACCGCGTTTCGCAAAGCGGCCATATCTCCATGGCTGTCGCTGAACAAGGCCGCGCGCATGTTGCGCCTCCTACTTGAATGTTCTTTGAATATATTCCAGCATCTTTTGAGCCGCCCTGGCCCTGTGGCTTACGGCATTCTTTTCCTCCGCCGGCATTTGCGCGAAGGTTTCCCCCGTTTCGTACAGGAAGAGAGGATCATAGCCGAATCCGCCTGTCCCCCTGGGCGCATGCAGGATCACGCCGGGGCAATCCCCCTCCACCACTTTCGTTGCCTGGCCCGGACAGGCCAAGGCTATGGCGGAAATGAACCTTGCGGCCCGGTTTGTTTCCCCCTCCAGGTTTTTAAGGAGCAGCGCGTTGTTGGCCGCGTCGTTGCCATGCTCCCCGGCGTATCTGGCGGAGTATACCCCGGGCGCGCCATGGAGCGCATCCACCGAAAGCCCGCTGTCATCCGCCAGCGCCCATTGCCCCGTAGCTTTTGCCACGGCCTCAGCCTTAAGCGCCGCGTTCTCCTGGAAGGTGGCCCCGTTCTCCTCGATCTCCCCCGCAAAGCCCGCGTCATACATGGACACCACCTCAAAGTGGCCGCCGAACATCACCGAAAGCTCCTTGAGCTTATGGGCATTCCCGGTGGCGGCCACCAGCAGGGGCTTTACCGCGACAAGCTTCGCCTTCTCCCCGAGCGCCTGCCGCTGGGCCGCCATCAAGCTGCGGATGCCCGCTTCCCCCAGGGTGAGCAATTGCTCCATTTCCGCCCTGGAAAAGGCCCGCCCTTCCCCCGTGCCCTGCAGCTCAATGAATTCCCCCAGGTCATTCATGACAAGGTTCATGTCCACCTGCGCGCCGCTGTCCTCTATATAGCACAGGTCCAAACAGGTCGTATCCTTCACCACGCCTGCGCTGATGGCCGCCACCTGACGCCTTAAAGGCGAACGCGAAAGCTTTCCCGCATTGATCAGCTTGTCCACCGCCAGCGTCAGCGCCACGAACGCGCCGGTAATGGAGGCGGTGCGGGTACCGCCGTCGGCCTCCAGAACGTCGCAATCCAGGGTGATGGTCCGCTCCCCCAGCGCCTTCATATCCACCGCCTGGCGCAGGCTTCTGCCGATGAGCCGCTGGATCTCCACGCTGCGGCCATCCTTCTTGATGCCGTCCCGGGCCTTGCGCCGCCCGGTGGAGGCCGGCAGCATGGCGTATTCCGCCGTCACCCAGCCCTGGCCTTTCCCCCTTAAAAAGGGCGGAACCTCCTCCTCCACCGAGGCGGTGCAAATGACCCGGGTCTTGCCCGTTTCAATGAGGCAGCTTCCGTCCGCCGTGCCTACAAAGCCGGGGAGAATCACACAGTTGCGGGGCTGGTCGGGCGTCCGCCCGTCTGTTCTTGTCATGCTTGTCCCTCCCACAAAAAATGGAAAGGGGCGGATGAAGGCGCAGGCGGTTTCCCGGCAGCACACCTTTGGGCCGTCCCTTTCCCGGAATTCCTGACTGTATCTTGTTCTTCTTTTTTAAAGAAATTCCTTCCGTAAAAGCGGCATTAATCGATCTCGATGATGCCGGGGTATTGCGCCAGCACGTCCTGTTCCTCATTGACGAAGGTGGCTGTATCCTCCTGCTTGGGCACGAACTTCTCGCCCTCTACCTGCACTTCCACCTTCTTGACGCCGGGGAATTGGGAGCAGGTGAACAGGATGGCCCGAAGCGCCTGCTTGCCGCCGTCGGACTGCTGGGCAACCTCCATGAACTCCTTGGTGAAGTTCACCGTAACCGTGCCGTCCTTCATGGTGACGCCGTTCAGGCCGCAGTCCTTGGGAATGGGACGCTCCAGCCCGCTGTCATCCCTGGGGCCCTTGGCCAGCTCCAGCATGGCGGTGGTCAGATCGGCGGTGGAGAAAACGGTGCGCGTGACGGGGATCAACATCCGCCCCGTCTGGGAGGGGAAATACAGTTGGATCATGCCGGCATTGGCGGTGGAGGAGGTGGAGACGCTTTCCATATTCAGGCCATCCTCCGTAAACGCGCCGCTCACATCCGTGCCGTTGGTCAGCTTGCTTCTTGACTGCCCATCAAAGAGGAAGGATACCTCATCCACCGTGGGGAAGGTGGTCAAAGCGCTGGCCACGGCCTGCACCATGAGCAGCTCCTCCTCGGCGCTGGCGCAGGTGAGCGCCTCCTTGCTCATATCCACCCTGGCCTTTTGATCGGCAATGTTGATATCAAAGGTGGTGCCTTCCGGGATCACGGTCCGAAGGCCCAGCCGCGCGGCTTGCAGGTCGTTCTCGCTGCTTTTTACCATCAGGCCCAAGGTCGCCTTGGCAACCCCATCCTGCTTGGGTATCTGCCTGGTGACCGGCACCAGATAGCCTTCGCCATCCTGGTAAAACACCACAGTTGGCTGTGTATCCCCCTGAACCTGGGTAGTAGTGGTCTGTGTTACGTCCAGCGGCTGGTCCTCATACAGGATCTGAGTCGATTTAGGCCCCAATCCTCGCAGGGCCAGAACTACCACCAGCGCCGCCGCGCATAGGATCAGAATGCGCTCGATATCCGTCCGCTTGATCTTCACAAAGCTCACTCCTTGCTTGATGATTGCAGTGAAAGTGTATGCCCCCATGCATCCGGCTATGAATGTCTATTCAACAGCGCATACCTGAAAAAGTAGCATAGCCGCTTTTTCGAATCAATTTGCGCAATTGTCCATTTGGCATTATAATATCTTCCATCGCATCAAGGAGGATAGCAGCATGCCCATGGATGGCCTGACGCTGCAATTTGCAGCCCGGGAACTGAACGCAAAGCTGGAAAAGGGGCGCATCGACAAGGTGGCCCAGCCGGAAAAAGACGTGCTGGTATTAACCATCCGCAGCCAGGGGGAAAACCACAGGCTGCTTTTGTGCGCCAGCCCCAACAACGCCAGGGCGCACCTCACGGCGCGGAATTTATCCAACCCCATGGAGCCGCCCATGTTCTGCATGCTGATGCGCAAGCATCTGCTGGGCGGACGCGTGCTTTCCCTGCGCCAGATCGGCGGCGACCGCGTTCTCCATATGGAGATAGAAAATACGGATGAACTGGGTATTGTGACCACCCGCACGCTGATACTGGAAATCATGGGCCGCCACTCCAACCTGATCGCGGTGGACGCGCAGGGAAAGATCATCGATGCCATCCGGCATGTAGGCCACGACATGAGCCGCGTGCGGGAGGTGCTGCCCGGCCTGCCCTATGAATCACCTCCCGCCCAGGACAAGCTGGACCCTACCGCGTTCTCCAAAGAGGAAGCGCTTACGCGGCTGGCCGCCTTCAACGGCCGGCTGGACAAGGCGCTGGCCTCCGTTTTCCGGGGCTTATCCGCCGTTGCCGCCCAGGAGATCGCTTACCGGCTGACCGGCAGCGACAAGGCTTTGCTGGAAGAAAGCGATATGCCTGTTCTGAGCCAGCGGCTGTTTGATTTTATGAAGCTTATCCCCACGCTTGCGCCCCCGGTGCTTAAAACGGACCAGGATGGCGCGGCCACCGACGTTTTTCCCTTCCCCTACCTTAGCCGGGATACAACGCTGCAAAGAGACTGCGGCTCCATCAGTCAGGCGCTGGACGCGTTTTTTTCCACCCGGGACCAGGCGGAGCGCATCGCGCAAAAAAGCGCATCCCTCAACAGGCTGCTCAAAACCCATATTGAGCGGTGCGAAAAGAAGCTGGCGCTGCAGCTAACGGAGCTGGAAAACAGCAACCGCATGGAAGAGTACCGCATCCTGGGCGATCTGATCAACGCCAACCTGTATCAATTGCGCAAGGGGCAGGAAACGGCCAGGGTGCAAAATTTCTACGACCCTGAGGGCGGATCGATGGACATTGCCCTGGACAGGCAGCTAACCCCCGCCCAAAACGCCCAAAGGTACTTCAAGCGCTACCAAAAAGCCCGGGCCGCAAAGGAAACGGCGGCCGCGCAAAAGGAAAAGACGCTTAAGGAGCTTGCCTTCCTGGAAGGCGCGCTGGATGATTTGCAAAAGTGCGTGGAGGAAGCGGAGCTTTCGGAGATCAGGCAGGAATTGCAAAGGGCCGGATATGTCCGGGCCAGCCACAGCCGAAAGATGCAAAGGAAGCTGCCGGAAAGCCGGCCCTTCCGCTATGAAAGCCGGGACGGCATCGAGATGCTGGTGGGCAAGAACAGCCTGCAAAACGACAGGATCACCTCCGCGGCCCGGGGGGAGGAAACCTGGCTTCATGCCAAGGACATGCCCGGCTCCCACGTCATCATCCGCAGGGAGGGGGATATTCCCGAAACCACCCTGCTGGAGGCCGCCCAACTGGCCGCCTATTACAGCCGGGGCAGGCAAAGCGCGGGGGTGCCCATCGACTACACGCTGCGCAAGTACGTTAAAAAGCCCGGCGGCAGCCCGGCAGGCTTTGTCATCTATACCAACCAGCGCACGCTGTACATCACCGTGTCTGAAAGCGATATCAAAAAGATCAGGGAGCTGCAGCCCGGAAAATAGCAAATGAAAGGAAGATTCCCATGCTTCTTCGTACCGCCCGCGTGGAGGATGGTGCAGCGCTGTGCAGCATCTACCATCCGTATGTGATGGAAACGGCCATCACCTTCGTCATGAAAGAGCCTACGGCCGAAAGCTTTGCCGGCAAAATTCAATCGCTGATCCCGCAGTATCCGTTCATCGTGTGCGAAGAGAACGGCAAGGCTGTTGGCTATGCCTATGCCGCGGAGCTTAGGCCCCATGACGCCTACCAGTGGGACGCGGAGCTGTCGGTATACGTGGACCGGGATTTCCACGGCCGCGGCATCGGACGGAAGCTGTACGCGGCCCTTTTGGAATTGCTGAAAATCCAGGGTTACCAAACCGTCTACGGCGTTCTGACCCTGCCCAATGAAAAAAGCCTGAGGCTGCATGCAGCGTTCGGCTTTGAAACGTTGGGCGTCTTTCCCAAAGCGGGCTATAAATTGGGCAAATGGCACGATATCATCTGGCTGCAAAAAACGCTGGGCGAATTCCCCGATGGTCCCGTACCCCCCACGCCTTTCATAAAGCTCAGCGCGGAAACGGTCGGGACCGTTCTGGCAAATATTTAAAGCCTGCCCACCGGTTTTGTTACGGGTGCTCCCTGTTGGCACAGGGGACACCCTTTTTCGTCCCACGTCTCCACTTCATAGGAGATGAGTGACACAAAAGGCACGCCAAAGTCTACTTTTCCGCCCGAGCGATCCACAAGACAGGCCACCTTCACCACATTTCCCCCCAAGGCGCGTACGATCTCCATCACTTCCCGCACGCTGCCGCCGGTGGTGACTACATCCTCCACCACCAATACGGGCGTGCCCCTTGCAATGTCAAACCCCCGGTGCAGGATCATGGCCCCATCCTTGCGCTCGGTATACACATAGCGCAGATTCAAAAGCCGGCTTGCCTCAAAGCCGAAGATCATGCCGCCGATGGCCGGGCTGACCACCACCTGGGCCTTGGTATCACCGCAAATATC
>JAEWWY010000515.1 GCA_023458835.1 Bacillota bacterium | reverse complement strand
CCTGCCCTTGCCGCAAAGGCTGAGGAAATCATCATGGATGATGCCCGGATGCAAAAAAGCTTCCCCGGCAGCCTCTGGCGGCTGCCCCTGAAAGCGGCGGCGGCAAAGGAGCACCATCAAAGCTTTCGCTTTCACCGGGGCTAAGCTCCGGGGAGCGCGGAAAGCACACCAGCTTTATTCCCTCTTTTGCTGTGCGTATTCCGTCGGCGTCATGCCCGTATAGCGGCTTCCCTGTGCGCATGGAAAACCGCGTTCAGGAAAGGAGGCAGTTCTTTCAGGCCTGGGGTGCCCTGGGTGCCAGGGACAATTACCGCCTGATCATCGCTGCCTGCGGCATGCTGGAAATGAACCGCCTTCTTCCGGAAGAACGGGCGGTCTATTACCGGGGGATGGCAAAGCGCATTGCCCGGGCGCTGTGGGATACCTGTGCCGTCAAGGACCCCGGTCACAGCAACGGTCTTTTGCTGCACAGCAAAGCCCGTACAACACCGTTTAGGACACCTTGCCCAACCCTTCCGGGTCTTGCCCGCGGCAAAGAACCGCGCCAGGAAAATAGGGATCAATGGCCCAGGCTCCTGACCCGGCGAACAACAAAGAAGGCAAAAGCAAGATATGCCCCCAGCGCGAGAACATACGCGCCGTACAAAAGGAGCGGCGAGATATCCAGCCGGTCCAGCGCTTTCTCCAGCCCAAACGCCGCTGCCGCCGCTGCCGCGGAAGCCACAACAGCAGCCGGAATGCGTTGAACGCGCTTGGCAAGGATGACCAGGCCGCCGGTTGCCATCAGCATGGCAAGCACCTGCTGGGCCTTGACAAAGCCCCAGATCATGTGCCGGTCGGCACGCAGGCTTTCCATCAGAATCTGCGCCGTGCCAAAGAGCAGGAAAAAGAGTGGCAAGCCATCACCGGACAGCCCTTTTCAGCGGCGGCCAAGACCAATCAGCGCAGCCAGTATGGCCAGCGCAATCAATGCTTCCATCAGCCAAACGTTGAGTACCCCGCCAAAGTTCCCCTCAATGGCAAACGGGCCGGAGAAATCGATATCCATGCCGCGGCCCATCTCCGTATACTTTTCGCCGATCCGGGCGATGAGGACAAAAGCTGCCAGCGCCACCGCGGCGGCATCCAGGTATCGCCTGTCGCCCGTTTTTTTCGCAACCACAAAAGCTGCCAGTGATGCGCCGAGCAATGCACCAGCCATGGACATGCCGCCCTCCCAGAGCCGCAAATAGGCCAGGCTGCCGGTTTCCTCCGCGTAAAAGCTGATATTGACCAGGCAGTAGAACACGCGGGAAAAGAGAATGCCCAGCCAGATTGACAGCGCCGAAAGCAGGGCTGCGTACGGCGTGCCCGCGCTGTGCCGCATCAAAAGCGCCGCGCAGAGGATGGCCGCGGCCGCGCCCAGCGCCAATGTGCGGCCATACGGCCATACCTGCCATTGATATGCCGCGGGGGATTCGCCGGTATAGTAAGCGTTCTGCGCCTCACTGAGCATCAGCCCATCCGGCACAAACGCGCACAGCACAGCCAATCCCAGCAGAACAGCCAACAAAAGCAGCAGGCTTTTCATATGTTTCATGGCCGCCTTCCTTATGGTGCGTCAGGGCTCAAGGCGCTGGCCACATAGATGATATCGCTCTGGGGGCGTTCGTTATTGGTGGTCTTGTTGTCGATGAATCTCCCGTTGAAAACCATCACGCAGGATTGGCCGCCGTCCAGGTTATAGGCGTTCTGCACCCCAAGGGTGCCCATGAAATCAGCCATTTCCTGATGGGTGCAGCATTTGATTTTGGGCCCCTCCACCTCAACAAACACGTAAGAACGCGGCCCGACCTGGGCGACCACCGAGCGGGGCAGGCGGTTCAGTCCGTCAAAATAATAGTCCTTGCGGACCTGCGCCACTTCGCCGTCAATCACCAGGGCCGGGCCAAAGCTGAACGCGTTGATGATCTTGCCGCCGCCATCGATATACGCCTGAATCTCTTCCGCCTTGTTTTCTGAAGTGAAGATGTGAAAATCACCCTGATCGTCAATAATAAGCACGTCTTTTTTGGGATCGGCATCATTGCGATACATTTCCCCCTGACGGTAGACAAACACGTCCCGCGTACGCTGTACATAAAATTCGCCGTTAATGGCGAAAACGGCGTTCAAGGCTCTTGCCATTTTGATTGGGCTGGCAGTCACATTCTGATTGGGCTTTCCGGCCACCGCGGTGCGAAGCTGCGCCGGGCTCTTGACGGTAACCCATACAACGTGAAAGTAAACGCCGCCTGCGTCCCGCTTTTCCACTCTTACGCTCAAGCTTTCGTCCTGATAGCCGCTGCTTGAAAAACCGTTGGGATCCGGCACATAGCCGCCGACGGAAATATCCAGCGGAAGATCAAATTTGCTTTCACTAAAGGCGGCCATCGGCATAAGGCATAAAAACAGCAGGCAGATCAGTCGCTTTTGTATCATTGGTTTCCTCTCTCCAGACATGCTGATAAATGCAAAATATGTAAAATATTATACATCCTTTCAAATTATGTTGTCAAGTTGTATAATCGTCCCAAGACGCGCCCTCTTTAACATCAATACCTGCCGGCAAACGCAATGATGCGGACTGTTGGGGATGGAGAAGCCATATGAAAAAGCGGATCCTGTTACTGGCGCTTTTGCTTGCCTTCCCGTTCGGCGCCGCGTTTGCAGGAGGGGCGGATGAAACGCAGGCCTCTGAAATAACCAGCCTGGCAAGGATTACCGTATCGAACAACGCAATCAACGCGGGCTGCCTGACGGACGGGCGCTACATGACCGCCTGGGCATGCAAGAAGGGCTATGCGCAGCTTGACCTGCCTGAAGACGCGCCCTGCTACGGCCTGTACCTGTGTTTCAGCGGCGCTACGGCCGGATACACCGTTCAAATCACGGATGAGGCGGGGAATTGGACCGATTATGAAACCATTTTACCCGGCGGCTATGAACACCAGTATATGAAACTGCCGGGCGTGACTTCGCTGCGCGTGCACGCGGGCAGCATGGGCGGCATGATGTCTATTGCAGAGCTTCACCTGATCGGTGAAGGCCATACGCCCGATTGGGTGCAGCAATGGGAAACGCTGGAGGGCAAGGCGGACATGATGATGCTGTCCGCCCATCCGGACGACGAGTTTATCTGGTTCGGCGGCGCATTGCCGCTTTACGCAGGTGAAAGGGGCTATAAAGTGCAGGTCGTTTACATGACCTGCGGCGCGAACAACCGCAGGAATGAACTGCTTGACGGTCTCTGGACAGCCGGCGTGCGTTACTATCCGATGATCGGTTCTTTCCGGGACAAAAAAGCTCCTACGCGTGAGAAAGCCTATTCCCTCTGGGGCGGGACAAAAACCGTCCACCCCTGGCTCGTAAATGTGCTGCGCCGCTATCAGCCTGACGTATTGCTCACCCATGACATGAACGGCGAATATGGCCACTGCGCCCATCAGGTAATCGCCCACGCTTCCATCCATTGCGCCGCGAAAGCCGCACAGGAGGATTACGATCAGGCATCCTTTGAAAAGTATGGTATCTGGCAGGTCAAAAAGCTGTATCTGCATCTGTACAAGGAAAATCCCATCGTGATGGACTGGCAGGCGCCGCTTGCCGCCTTTGGCGGGCGCACTGCCTTCTTTATCGCCGGGGAAGCGCTGTTAAAGCACAGGTCCCAATACCCACTGGATGATGACATGGCCGAATCCGGCCGGTATGACTGCCGCAAGTTCGGCCTGTACGCGAGCACGGTTGGTCCGGATGTGCTGAAAAATGATTTTTTCGAAAACATTCCGTGAGCCAAAACCGGTGCTTTTCCCGGCAGCCTATTGACTTAGAGCCAAGGTGAAGGTTTATGATACATGATATACTGCCGGATCAGAACTTACCAAATGAAAACGGGAGGGAATTTGCTATATGCTCAATTTCGATTTCTATTCGCCGGCTCGCATCCTCTTTGGGAAAGATACGGAAAAACAGATCGGCGCGCTGCTAAAACCGCATGCAAGCAAGATCCTGCTCCACTATGGCGGGGGCAGCATCAAAAAAAGCGGGCTCTATGATACGGTGACCGCGTCCTTGCGGGAAAGCGGGCTCGCTTACATTGAACTGGGCGGCGTGGTGCCCAACCCCCGGCTCTCCCTGGTGCATGAGGGCATTGCCCTGTGCAAAAAGGAAAAGGTCGACCTGATCCTTGCCGTGGGCGGCGGGAGCGCCATCGATTCGGCCAAGGCCATCGCCTTGGGTGTCTATTATGACGGCGACGTCTGGGAGGTATACGAGCAGGGGAAGCCGGTTCAAAAGGCGCTGCCCGTGGCCACGGTCCTGACCATTCCGGCCGCCGGCAGCGAGGCCAGCGGCGATACCGTCATCACCAATGAGGAAAAGCGGCTCAAGTACGGCTACGGCAGCCCGCTTTTGAGGCCGCTGCTAAGCGTCATGAACCCGGAGCTGTTTTTCACCCTGCCCAAAAACCAGATCGCCAACGGCGTGGCCGATATGATGAGCCATGTCTTCGAGCGCTATTTCACCAACACGACCCACACCGACCTGACTGACGGCCTGTGCGAGACGGTGCTGAAAACCATCATGAAAAACGCGCCAATCGTGCTTGCCGATCCGCAAAACTATGATGCCTGGTGCGAGGTTGGCTTCGGCGGGACGGTCGCCCATAACGGCCTGGTGGGCATGGGCCGTGCCCAGGACTGGGCCTGCCATGGCATGGAGCACGAGCTCAGCGCCATATACGACGTGGCGCACGGCGCCGGCCTGGCCGTGCTGACGCCTGCCTGGATGCAGTATGTCTACAAGGACAACATCAACATGTTTGTGCAGTTTGCGGTCAACGTCATGGGCGTGGAAGGCAGCTACCGCGATCCCGATGCCATCATCCAGGAGGCCATTTCGCGCCTGCGTGAATTCTTCCGCAAAATGGGGCTTCCCGCTACGCTTGGGGAGCTTGGCATCGACGGCAGCCAGCTTGAACTGATGGCGAAAAAAGCGACCGGCGCCGCGTTTGGCGAGGAAGAACCGATCGGTGGCCTCAAAAAGCTGTGTTGGCAGGATGTGCTTCATATCTATCAGCTTGCCCAATAAGCAGCCTGCACCGGAAAATATATGGAGAGAGGGACCACTATGAAGTTCAACGGCTATCATCACATCGGCCTTTTCGCAAAGGACCTGGACAAAAGCCTCAAATTCTATACCGAAGGCCTCGGGGGAGAAGTTACGTTCAGCTTCCCCATGGGGGACACGGGCAAGACAATTTATCTTGTGGATCTGGGCGGCAACGCCGTTGTGGAGATCATTCCCCGCGGCAATGGCGAGGCTGAATCGAATGCGCACTGGGCACACGTCGCAGTCGTAACCGATGATGCCCGGGCGGCATATGCACAGGCGCTTAAGGCCGGCGCCCTCAAGCAAAGCGAACCGCAGGACTGCCTCCTGGGCACCATGGCCGTATGCAACGCCTTCGTGACCGGCCCCGACGGCGAGGTTATTGAGTTTTTTCAGGTGAAGTAAAGGGAGTGAGAGCATCATGTTAGGCGGCTGGGCAATACGGGCCTGAAAGTCAGCGAAATCAGCCTTGGAAGCTGGCTTACATACGGGAATGCCATGGAAAATGAAACCGCAGCCAGGGCGACCGGCAAGGTGTATGCGCTGGGGATCAACTTTTTCCATACCGCCATGGTAAGATGAACCGCTTCATCAAGGGCCTTTTGAATGAGGGTACGCTTTTTAAGGTGAAAAAAACCGGGGTCATAGCCGATAAGCCGGGTATTCCCATGGCCCAACTGGCGCTTGCATGGGCTTTGAGGCAGCAGGGCGTTGCCAGCGCCCCGGTTGGCACAAGCAGGCCGGAACAGGCGGCGGAAAGCGCGAAGGCATCAGGCTATGTGCCCACGGAAGAAATCCTGAGGGAGATTGAGGAAGCTTTGCGCTGATCCGGCAAGGTGCGGGGTGATACAATATCCATGCGGTTGCGTGTACCCCCGCTTGCCGTGTAGGCATGCCGACTACCGGTATAAGCATGAAAAGGGAGCTTGGTGCCAAAAAAGACTCGCTCTATGTGGCGGGCCTTTTTTTGTCCCGCAAAGCTGTGCACGCCGGCAAAGCGTCAAGGCTGCGGGCGCTCATCCAACAGCGAAAAAAGAAGCATTGCCTTGAAAAAACAAAGGAAATCTGAAAATTGTCATGGCTGGATCGGAAATATAATGGTGGAAATATGACATAGATCATTATTTCAGAAAAAAAGACTATTGAAAATGTACAAATAGCCGCAGTAGGATATGTCTATAGCAGGGAAACGCTACGGCCGTAGACTTTCTCTATAGAAGAGAATATCAAAGGAGGACCAAGGAATGAAAAGTAGGTTCCGCTCACTGGTAACGGTCATACTCTTGGTGGTTCTGTTGTTATCCGCCACGGCAACCGCCGCTCCGGAAGTGTCCATGAAAGATCCCAACGTCAACCCGCCGGGAACATTCCCTGTTGTCAAGGAGCCCATTACGCTTCACGTCGGTTTGATCCAAAGCCCCCACGTGGAAAACTATGAGACCAATGCGCTGACCAAGGAGATGGAAGAAACCTTAAACATCAAGTTTGAGTTTGAAGTCTTCCCCACTGCCTCCGAAGCCCGTCAAAAACTGGATGTCATGATTAACTCCGGCACCAAGCTACCCGATGTGCTCATTGGTTTTACACTGGACGATATGACGGTGCTCAACTACGGCTCCCAGGGCATTTTCCTGCCGCTCAACGGGTACATCGACACCCTTGGCGTGGACGTGCAGGATGCTTTCACCCGCGCCAAGGCCCCGCTGCGCGATCTGATCACCATGGCAGATGGCAATATCTACTATCTGCCCAAGCATACGGAGCAGCTCGGCAACGAGCACAGCCAGCGGCAATGGATCAACAAGGTATGGCTGGATAAACTCGGCCTTACGATGCCCGCCACCACCGATGAATTTGCCCAAGTGCTCCGGGCCTTCCGCGACAAGGACCCCAACGGCAACGGCAAGAAGGATGAGGTGCCTTTCACGGGCGGCGGCCAGCTTTGGCAGGGCTCCTCGCTTGATGCCATCATGAATGCCTTCATCTATAATGACACCAATACGCCCAACACCACCCGGCCGCGCTGGATCGTCCAGGATGGCAAGCTGGATGTGCCTTATAACAAGGGGGAATGGCGCGAAGGATTGCGCTACATCAACATGCTGATCTCAGAAGGCCTGCTGTCCCCGCTGTCCATCACCCAGGATCTGTCCCAATTGCAGACGCTGCTGGAAAGCGGCGATGTATCCCAGGTAGGCGTATACACGGCCGGCGCATTCGTCTTCAGCGCCACCAACGAGCGCAAGCTGGAGTACGCTCCCCTGCCGCCGCTCACCGGCCCCAACGGCGTTTGCTGGACCGCGTACTACCCCTCGCTCCCAAAGAGCTACTTCATCATCACCAAGGATTGCGCGTACCCCGAGGCCGCTTTCCGCTGGGGTGATTACATGCAGAACCGTGACTTTGGCTTCCGCAGCCGCTGGGGCGAGCCCAAGGTGGACTGGAGAGTGGCCGGAGAAGGCGATGTGGGCCTGTACGAGGATCTGGAATTCCCGCCGCTGGTGGTGCCGATCCTGCCGTGGGGCGCGCTGCAGAACAAGCACTGGGCCAACGAGCTTCCTGTCGTGCTGGAAATGGGCGTACAGGACGGCCAGGCCGTAACGCTGGATGACCCGCTGTATACCGAGCTGTTCATCGCCGCCGCCGTACCCCATTACGTGGGCAAGACGCCGAAGGAATACGTCGACAAGATCAAGTATACCGTCGAGGAGACCGAGCGCGTGCGTGATATTCAGCAGACCTTGGTCACCTACGTCAACGAATCCATGGCGCGCTTTGCCACCGGCGATCTGGATCTGGATACACAATGGGACAGCTATATCGCCGAGCTGGAGAACATCGGCCTGTCCGATTTCATCGAAATCTCGCAGGCCGCATACGACCGTGACCATTGAATCCCTTCATGAACCGGGGAGAGGCGTTTGCATGCCTCTCCCCGGAGGCCAGCCGTTCCCCGCCGCCTGCGAAGCTTCCGCAGGCGGCGGACAACCGTTGCGATGCCAGGGTCACGGACGCCCGTCAAAGGAGGAAGCCGCTTGAACACAAAGGCAATCAAGAGCCCACGGGGCGCCGCGGCAATTGGCCTGCGCAAGCACCGCAAGGGTTTGTACACAAACCTCTGCCGGTATTGGCAGCTATACCTGTTTTTGCTTTTGCCCATCCTCTACCTGCTCGTTTTCAAGTATACACCGATATTGGGTCTTCAGATCGCCTTCAAAAAGTACAGCATTGCCGGCGGCATCTGGGGCAGCAAATGGATCGGCCTGAATAACTTTCAGCGCTTTTTTACCTCCTACCAGTTTCGGCGCGTTCTTCCCAACACCATCCTCCTCAGCTTTTATCAACTGCTTGCCAGCTTTCCGCTGCCCATCATTCTGGCGCTGTGCTTCAACGCCATGCGGGTGAAGCGCTATAAAAAATTTGCGCAAACCCTGACGTATATCCCGCATTTCATCTCCACCGTGGTGTTGGTGGGCATGCTGTTCCAGCTTTTCAATGCCCGGGTCGGGTTGTATGGCACCCTGTACTACTGGTTCCATGGCGTCTACCCTGCCAAGGATCTGCTGGCCAGTCCGACCGCGTTCCGGCACATGTACGTATGGTCCGGCATCTGGCAAAACGCCGGCTGGGGAACGATCATCTACGTGGCAAGCCTTACCAGCGTGGATGTAGAGCTGCATGAGGCCGCTGAAATTGACGGCGCCAGCCGTTTCAAGCGGCTGATTCATATTGATTTTCCGGCCATTGTGCCCACCATTTCCATCATGCTGATCCTCAATGCAGGCAACATGATGAACATTGGCTTTGAAAAGGTTTATCTGATGCAAAACGACCTGAACCGAAGCGCCAGCGAGGTCATCTCCACCTACGTGTACAACGTGGGCCTTGCGGCGGGCGGCGGAGACTTCTCTTACGCCACGGCGATCGGCTTGTTCAATTCCGCCGTCAACTGCCTGCTCATCGTGATCGTCAACGCCGTCAGCAAGCGGGCCGGCGAATCCAGCCTGTGGTAGAAAGGAGGGCGGCGCGATGACAGCGATGGACACCATATCCGGCGGCGGCCGCCGCATCAAGGCCTCCCGCGAAGACCGGGTTTTCTACACGGTCATCTATATCATTGTCGGCATCGTTTGCCTGCTGATGCTCTATCCCCTGATCTATATCCTGTCCTCCTCCTTTTCCTCCGCCACGGCGGTCAGCACCGGCAAGGTCGTGCTGTGGCCGGTGGATTTCAGCCTGGAGGGCTACAAGTCCGTCTTTGAAAACCCCAACGTATGGACGGGATACCGCAATACGCTCTTATACACTGTGTTTGGCACGCTGACCAACGTGAGCATGACGCTGATTGCCGCCTATCCGCTGGCACGCAGAAAGCTGCCCTACAAGGGCATCTTGATGTTCCTGTTTACCTTTACCATGATCTTCAACGGCGGCATGATGCCCAACTTTATCCTGATGCGCGACCTGAACATCCTCAACAAGGTCTGGGTTATGCTGCTGCCGGGGGCAATCTCGGCGTACAACATGATCATCACCCGGACCTTCATCATGAACAGCATCCCCGAGGAGATGCTGGAAGCCTCGCAGATCGATGGCTGCAATGATTTTCATTATTTCTTCAAGATGGTTCTGCCGCTGAGCAAGGCGGTCATTGCCGTCATTACGCTGTATTATGCCGTGGGGCACTGGAATGCCTATTTCGATGCCTTCTTATATCTGAATAAAAAAGAACTGTTCCCTTTGCAGCTTTTCCTGCGCGAGATCCTTATCATGAACTCCATCGACCCCGGCCAGATCAGCGATCCGGAGCTGCTGGCCGCCAAGCAGGGGCTGGCAAATCTGTTGAAATACTCGCTGATCGTTGTGGCGACGGTGCCCATCCTGTGCCTGTATCCCTTCGTACAGAAGTACTTCATCCAGGGCGTGATGATCGGCTCCATCAAGGGCTGAGGAAACGGAGAAGCAAAGCATGAAGGACTTGCGTGAATTGTCCCTTCGGGAGAAGGTAGGACAGTTGATTTTTTTCGGCTTTCATGGCACGGAAATCAACGATCATGTAATTTCCGCCATCCGGGACGATCATATGGGCAACGTGATCCTGTTCACCCGCAACTTCAAGTCGGCGAAGCAGCTATATACTTTGGTGAAGGAGCTGCATGCCCTGGGCATGCGGCACAACGGCGTTCCGCTTTTTATCTCAGTGGACCAGGAGGGCGGCAGCATTACCCGGTTTACCAGCGACCTGACGTGGTTTCCCGGCGGCATGGCCCTTTCCGCGCTGGGTGATCCGGACCTTTGCGAGCGGGTGGGCGAAGGCATCGGGCGTGAGCTGAGGGCAATGGGCATCAACATGAACCTGGCCCCCTCGGTGGACATCTGCAACAACGAAGGCAACCCCAACATCGGCAGCCGCAGCTACAGCGATGATCCCGCCGTCATTGCCGCGTACGGCGAGCGGTATGTGCGCGGCCTGCAGCGCCATGTGATCGCCACGCTCAAGCATTTCCCCAGCATCGGCAGCAGCAGCGTGGACCTGCACCTTGCCCTGGGTGAAAACCACGCCTCCCTGGATGAGCTGAAAGCGCTGGAGATGCGGGCGGTTTCCCTGCTGCTGGCCGCGCAGCCATGCAATGTGATGATATCGCATGAAATCTACCATGGCGTGGAGAATGTGCCCGCCACCATTTCACAGCGCATGGTATCCGGCCTGCTGCGGCAAGCCTTAGGGCATCAGGGGCTAATCATCAGCGATTGTATGGAAATGAAGGCGCTGGACCACTACTGCGGCACAGCCAAGGGCTGTGTGCAGGCGGTGAAGGCCGGGGCGGATCTCCTGCTGGTATGCCACACGCCAGGCATTCAGCGCGCCTCGGCAGAGGCGCTGCGAAAAGCCGTGGAATCCGGCGAGATCACAACTGAGCGCCTGGATGATGCGGTGGGCCGGATCCTCAGGTACAAGCAGGCGTATGATTTTGTATACAAAGAAAATCAGCAAGGCAGCTTTGATGATGCGGCCGGCTCAATGGCCATGGACGCCAACCGGAAGCTTGCCCGGGCGATCAGCACGGATGCCATTACGGCCCTGCGCGGCCGGGAGGTGTTCCATATCGCGCCGGGGGAAAAGGTGGCGTTCCTGTACACCCAGCCGGTGAATTTCACAATCGTGGATGAAAGCCTCAAGCGTCATAACGTCGGCCAGATGGCCGCCCGCACTTTCCCATCGGCGCTGGCGGTGGAGATGAGCGTGAATCCGGATGCGGACGAGGTATCCGCTTTGATGAAAAGCGTGGCCGGCGTTCAAAAGGTATTCGTCTGCACCTACAACGCCCACCAAAACATCGGGCAGGCAAACGTGGTGGAGGCCCTGGCCAAGGCCGGGCACACGGTAGGCGCCATCGCCATGCGCAACCCCTTCGACGCCCGCCATTGCAAAAGCGCGGCCAGCCAGTTGCTGGTATACGAGTATACGCCGCCGGCAGTGGAGGGGCTCTCACGCATCCTGCGGGGTGAAAGCCAGCCCAGGGGCCGCTGCCCCATTCCGCTTAAGTAACCTCATGCCTTCTCGCCTTCGGAAGAAGCGCCGGCCTCACTCCCGCTGCTGCGCCAGGTGCTGGGCGATACCTTATATACCCTTTTAAAAGCCTTGTAGAAGGTGTTCTGGTTGGCAAAACCCACGCTGTTTGCGATTTGCATCACGTTGATGTCTGGTTTTTTCAGCAATTGCAATGCATGCTCCAGGCGGACATTTTCCAGGTATTCCGAATAGGTGCGCCCGGTCTGTGACTTGATGAACTGCGACATGTATTTGCTGGAGATATTGAACCTGCGGGCAATCGCCGTGGCGCTCAACTGGGAATCGGCGTAATTCTGGTTGATGTAGGCAAGGATGGAGTTTACAAGCTGGCTGTTATGGCTGACCTTCTGGCGGTTGATCTGCCCGCACAGGACGCGGCAGCTTTCACGAAGCTCGAATAACAGCTCCTGGCTGGATTTTTTGGGATCATAGTCCGGAATCTGCTGCCCGGCCCTGTCCTCGGTCCTGATCTTGAATAAAACCGTCAGCAGGCGGCCGCGCACGCTGTAGTAGGCTTGCTTGAAATGGTCCGACAAAAGAACGTCCGGCGTAAAGACGATGTCCAATACCGCCATCAGATGGTCGTAAGCGCCCATCATGAGCAGTTCATAAATCTGGTTGATCACGGTGGGCGTCAGGTCGGGACACGCGTTGGCCGCTTCCTGCTCAGGCAGCCAGATCATCGGATCGCTTTGAGGCGGGAAGGCCTCCAACGCGTTCTTGGCCCGGACGAACTCCCGCACCAACAAGTTTGGATCATCAAACACCTGGCTGATGGCCGCGCAGGTACGGACATTCAGCCTGGTATTCAGGGTTTCCAGGATACCTTCGACCACTTCTCCGACGGCCTGCGTGTTCCAGGGGGGCTCGTCCTCCCCGGGGATGATCACAGCGATATCCCGCTCCTCGGTCTCATGCACGATGATCCCTTCGGGCAGGCCGGCTTTGACCAGGTTCAACGCTACAAAGGATTCCAGCTCACCGTAGTTTTTCACCCAATCGCCGCCAAAACGGGTGCCCGCTTCCGACTTGCTGGCGCCAAAGAGCAGCAGCCTGTTTCGCTTATGGAGATGAACGCCGATTTTCGGATCATCCGCATAGACCACATACCCATTGAGCAGGTTTTCGATGGTCTGGTGGCGCAGCCGCTTTTGATAGGTCTGCAGTTCCGTGGAAAGCTTGTTGCAGTCCATGCTGATGGTGTCCAGCGCCCGGTTAATGAATCCGAACGCGTCCCGGGCTTCGCTGTCACCGCCCATGCCGATTTCCCGGATGCGCTTGAGCGTGTTCTTAATGGGCTTGGTGTTTCGGTAGGCAAACAGGAAGGCGGCCAGGGTGCTGAAAAACAAGGCCACAAGGGCAAACAGGAGCACCATGCTCATGGCATTCCACAAACCGCCGACGTACATCGCGTCCGGTACCGCCACCCGGATGCTGAGCCCCAGCAGCGCGGTATCGCGCTCAATCAGCTCCATGCTGCGGGCGGCGGGCTCCAGGGAAATCTGCTGCGGGTTGCTGTTGAGAATCTCCTGCCCCCGCATATCCCGAATCAGCAGCGCGCCCTGCTCGGCAACGCCGGGGCTGAGCAGCAGGTCCAGCAGCCGGCCCCGCTCGAAAAAGGCGTAGAGCGCGTTTTGGGTATTCTGGCCGAAGCTGCCAGAGAACATGAGGGTGACGTATTCTCCCTGAAGCAGCGTGCTTCGGGTGCGGATGGTGACTGGCTGGCAGGGCAGCACCGGGCTGCCGGCGGCCCGGATATCATCAACATTGGTAAAGTCCTGCCCGGTATAGTGCAGGAAGGTGCCATAGAAATTGTCGCTGTTCCGGTATACGCGCTCCAGGTCAATGATGATGTCATTGTTCAGGAAGCTCAAAAAAGCGTAATCGATCAGGCTGATGTTGCGGACCGCGCCCGCGAAGCTCTTTTGCACCTGGATGGCCGCGTACAGCTCCCGGGGTGTCAGCGATTCGCTTTTGGAGGTCAGCCTCCGGTAGGTAAAGTCCTCCTCAAGGCTGGTGATCGCCCATGACAGGTCGACCACCGTCTCCTCAAGGCGCTTGATCCCGGCTTCCAGCGTCCGGACCACCTTGTCGGTTTCCTTCTGGCGAAGGTTGTCCGCATAATGGCTGTACACCGGCAGCGTGCCCAGCAGCAAAATGATGATGACCGCCAGATATGTAAAGAGAAATTTCGAATAAATGTGCAGTTTTGGTTTGATCACGTTCCATCCCTCATCCGCGGCGCGGCCGCGCCTTTACATCGGTTGTCTGGCCATATTATACAGGATGGCCAAACGATATGCCATACTTTTAGAAAGGAAGTCTAGCCATGAAAAAAATCAAGGTAGGAATGATCGGGACAGGCAATATCTCACGCACCGCTCATTTGCCGGCACTCGCTTCCATCCCACAAACCGAAGTAACAGGATTTTTCGATATCAATCCCGAAAATGCCAAGGCGGCCCGGGAAGACTATTTCCGTTATATGCGCAATGAAAACCGCGACGTCAAGCCGGAAACTGCGGTGATCTATGATTCGGCCGAGGAAATGCTCAGGCACGTGGACGCGGTTGACATCTGCTCCTCGCTCCGCTACCATGCTTACTATTCGGCGATGGCCCTGGAGAGGGGCGTGGCCGCCATGAGCGAAAAGCCGATGGCGCGCACCTGGCTGGAGGCCAAACAGGTGGTGGAAGCCGGCAAAAAGAGCAGCGCCATCTTCCAGCTCAATGACGACAACATTTTCCTGCCGCGCTATCAGGCCCTGCGCAATGTGGTGGAAAGCGGCATGATCGGCGATGTGCAGAACGTGTGGACGGCACGGGGCTCCTTTGCGGTCTCTCCCCGCCGCAGCGATTGGTTCTATGAAGCCGTGGAATCCGGCGGCGGCTGCATCTTTGACTACGGCTCCCACGCGGTTTGCACCACCTGGTTCATCGTCGGCTTTGACAAGGTTCCCAGGGAAGTGCGGTCCATCCAGATGGGCGTGTACGAGCCCACCAAATACAGAAACGGACGCTACACCAGGGTGGAAGTGGACGACAACGCGCTCTTCAAAATCCGCTACATCAATCCGGTCAACAACGATTGGATCAACGTGACCATCGAGAGCACCTGGGTCTGGCCGCGCCTGGGCAAATCGAGCAGCTCCACCAAGGCCTATATCGAGGTGCAGGGCTCCACCGGGACCGCCGATGTGTACTTTGATGAAGACGGCCAGGAATACGTGCGCATCCGCAGCCGCGCCTTTGGCGAGCGCAGCATCCCGATTCCCAGCTACAAGACGGAGGACGAGTCGTTCAAGGATGAAATCAACTGCTTTGCCAAGTGCTTTTTGGAAAACAAGCGCTCACTGCTGGATACAAAGATGGCCGCGCAAACCATCCAGATCATCAACAGCGTGCAACTGTCGCACCTCAAGGGCGATGTGACGCTGCCGCTGGACGAGATCGACAAATTCAACAGCCGGCATGGCGCCAAGAGCCCCTGGGAGGCCGGCAATGACATCGCATGGGAATTAAACGCCCCCTTCCGCGGGGAAAAAGCCTGACAAGGCAGGAGGTAACCGTGAAGATACTGATCAACCATATTGGCTATGAACAGCATGCGCCCAAAAAAGCGCTGCTGGCTTGCCAGGGCAAAACCGGCGCCGGCGGTTTTGCCCTGGTTCCCGCTGACGGCGGGGCCGCCGTCTTTCACGGCGCCGCCGTGGAATGCGGGGAGGTAGCCCGGTGGCATACCGGTTATTACTATCTTTTTGATTTCACCGCATACTGCGGGGAAGGCATCTACATTCTCCGGTGCGATACGCCGGAAGGCCCGGTCCTTTCGCAGCCCTTTGAGATCAGGCACAACCTGCTTGGACACCGGACGCTGTCTGACGCGGGCTATTATTTCAAGGCGCAGCGCTTGTCGGGAGAGTGGCTGGAGGCGGACCGCCACATCACCTTCATGGGATCACGGGCGGGGGTTTTGGATGTCCATGGCGGCTGGTATGACGCCTCGGGCGACCCTGGCATCCATATGTCCCACCTGTCCCACTCAACCTACTTCAATCCGCAGCAGCATCCCCTGTCGGCTTATGTGTTCTTCAAGGCGTTTGACCTGCTGGAGGCGACCGGCAACGGCTTGTACAATCAGATTTTGCGGCGGTATCTGGACGAAGGGTACGTAGGCGCTGATTTCATCATGCGCATGCGCACCGGAAATGGAACGTTTTTCAAGGCCGTTCAGCGGCTGGATTCCTATGCGTCGGTGCGGGTCAGCCGTAAGCTCGTGTTCGAATATGATCATTCCAGCCGCCAATTCGGCGCGGCGGCGACCGCGGGGCAGGAAACCATCTCGGACCGCAACTATGAAACGAGCCTGCGCTGCGGCGGCGGGCTGTGCATCGCTGCGCTGGCGGCGGCGGGCCGCCACTACTATCCGTCGGCGGGCTACAGCCAAAGCGAATACATCCTGGCGGCCAAGGACAGCTATGCCTGCCTGGAAGCCAATAATGAAACCTATACCAACGACGGGCAGTGGAACCTGGTGGACGAGTACTGCGCCCTGGCCGCGTTGACGGAGCTGTACCTGGCCACCCGCGAGAACACCTATCGCCTGAAAGGCCGTGAAATGGCCAGGCGGATCCTCAAGCGCTTTGTTCAGGCCGGGGAGGGCGGCTACTTCTCGGTGGACGGCACCGGCCGGCCGTTCTTTCACGCTTCCGACGCCGGCCTGCCGGTAATGGCGCTGCTGGGCTTTTTAGACATTGCGCGGGATGAGGCGCTGTCCGCCGATATTTTGCGTGTCTGCGGGCAGGCGATGGCGTATCAATTGGCGGTGACAAAAGAGGTGAACAATCCCTTTGGATATGCCCGGCAGTTGGTGCGCACCGGCGGGCGCAACAAAACCGCGTTCTTCTTCCCCCATGATACGGAAGCCGCCCCGTGGTGGCAGGGGGAAAACGCCCGGCTCGCATCGCTTGCCGCCGCCGCGTACCGCATGGCGGCCGTTACCGCCGATGCTGAAAAACGAGAGGCGCTCCTTCGCTTTGCGGCCGACCAACTGGACTGGATTCTTGGCCTCAATCCCTTTGACAGTTGTATGATGAAGGGCCATGGCCGCAACCATATCGAATACTACTCGCTGGACCGGTATGAGTTCATGGCCTGCCCCGGCGGCATCGTGAACGGCATCACGGGCGGCATCGACGATGACGAGGGCATCTGCTACCACCGGGAGCCCGATGAAGCGGTCAAGGACAACTGGCGCTGGGCCGAGCAGTGGATTCCCCATGTCAGTTGGTACATCTGGGCGGTGGCGCTGGCGGCGGTCTGACCGCATCACCATCAAAAAGGGAAGTGATTGCTATGGATATCGACTTGATGAACAATATTCTTTCCATTGCGCAAAAAGAAACCTGGCGGACTTCATTTGACATCATCGGGCCTTCGGTGGAGCGGGCGGTCAAGGCGCTGGACCCTGCGTCCATCCGGCACATGATATTTATCGGAAACGGAAGCTCGCTGTACGCGGGCTGCTATGGCGCCATGCTGGCGGAGCAGGCGTGCCATCTGCCCGCCACGCTGTACGAGGGTGCGAACGCTCTGTATATCCCCGAAGTGATCCTGAAAAACGCGCTTGTGGTCGGGCTGTCCAACTCCGGCCAATCGCCGACCGTGTGCGATGGCATCCGGCGCGCCAAGGCCATGGGCGCTATGACGGTAGCGGTATCCGGCAATGCCGCAGGCGCCCTGGCCGGGCTTTCGGATATCAGCATCGCATTCAATGGCCAAACCGACAACGTCCCCACCAAGACCAAATCCTACATTGAGACGCTGGTTACGCTCACCCTGTTTATGAACGCCCTGGCCAAGGCGCGGAGCCTGCCCTATGACGGCGGGTTTGAGTCACGCTTTGAGACTTGCCGCGCCCAGGTGGAAAAGATCATCGCCTCCGCCGAATCGGTCCTCAAACCACTGGCCCGGCGTTATGCCGGCTGCCCCAGCTTTACCATCCTGGGCTCCGGCTGGAACATGGCTACCGTGCATGAGGGATCGCTGAAGGTGACCGAAATCGGCTGGATTGATTCCAGCGGCTTTGAGCTGGAAAACTACATGCACGGGCGTTTCCGGGGCTCATCCCCGAATATCCCCTATATCGTCATCGCGCCAAAGGGGCAGTCCTTCCTGTATGGCGCCAACTTCCTGGCGCTTGCCAAGCGCAAGGGGATCGACACCATCGTCCTGACGGATGAAACGGATGAAAACCTGGCCAGTCTGGCCACGCACATCATCCCGATCGGTCCGCTGGAGGAGAGGCTGACGCCCTTTGTGTATCCGGTGGCGCTGTATCTGTTCGCGCTCTACCTTGGCCTGGCCCACGGGAAGGAGAAACCCTCCGACCGCGGCGGCGACCCGCAGGCGCAGAAGGTTTCCGGTGAAGAAATCTTCCCGGGCCTGAAGGCATACTTTCAGCGGCTTAAAGGGGAAAGACCATGATCCTCGTCGGGGTGGACGGCGGAGGCACCAAGACCGAGTTTCTGGCCTCGGATGAGACGGGGCACATCCTTTCCCATGTCGTCACGGGCGGATGCAATTACTATTCCGCCGGGCTGGCCGGCATTGAAAGCCTGTTCACGCAAGCCGCGGGCGAGCTGCTTTCGCCGCTCGGCCTTTCCGCCCGCGATGTGGCCTTCGCCGCCGTGGGCATGCCGGTGGTGGAAGAAAACCCGCAGGTGGAGCAGGCGGTGTCCGGGTTTCTTCGCAAGCTGTTCGGCCAGGTCAGTCTGCATAATGATGCCGTTGTGGGGCTTTCGGGTTCGCTGGGCGGCGCTTGCGGCATCAACGTTATTTGCGGCACAGGTTCCATATGCTCCGGCAGCGACGGGCAGCGCTATGTGCGCTGCGGCGGCTGGTCCGGGCAGTTTTGCGACGAGGGCTCCGGCCACTGGATGGGGCGAAAAACGCTGGAGCTGTTTACCAAGCAGGCGGACGACCGCATGCCCAAATCGCCCCTGTACGACATTGTCCGCGGGCACTTTGGCCTTAAGCGCGACCTGGACATCACGCACATCATCAACCATGACCTGAACCAAAGCCGAAAAAGGATGGCCGGGCTGCAGCTTTTGGTGGCGCAGGCAATGGCGGCCGGCGACCCAAACGCGCGGGCGCTTTACCAACTGGCGGCGGAGGAAATCTGCCTGATGGTGCGCACGGTGCACCGCCGCCTCGGTCTGGAGGGCGAGGTTCGGGTCTCGGACGCGGGCGGGCTCTTCCAAAACGATGCGCTGCTTGCGCTGGTGAAAGAAGAGCTGGGCAGCCGGTATTGCCTTAAACGGCCGCTGTACACGCCGGCCCAGGGCGCGCTGATCCTGGCGGCCCAGCAATGCCTGCCGCCAAGCGCCATGCCGGCGTTCCTGAAAAATCTTGCGAAAGAACCGGCTTCGCC
>JAEWWY010000514.1 GCA_023458835.1 Bacillota bacterium | reverse complement strand
AGAGGCCAGCGTCAGGCTGTCCCCCAGGTGGACGGCCACAGGCCCTGAGCCCTTGGCCAATTCCCGGGCGGTAAGGCGTATCCTGTCCAGATCGGAAAGCTCTTCCCAGGGGCCAAGGGCCGCTTCCTGCCGCGCAGTCGCTTCGGACACACTCTCCCCTTCTCCCGCAAGGACGGCAAGCCGCCGGGACAGGCTGCTCAGTTCGTATTTCTGGAATAAGGGCAGCGCCTCCTGCAAACGGCTTAAGCGGCAATCCGGCAGCCGCAGATCAATGGGCGCATCCGGGCGGATGGTGGCCAGTTCCTTGGAAAAACGGGCCATTTCCGCATTATTCCGTACCTTTTCCCCCAGCTTGCCGGCAATGCTGCCGGCGTTTTCCAACACTTTTTCCAGCGTGTGGTATTCAGTGAGCAGCTTCACCGCCGTTTTTTCCCCCACGCCGGGGATGCCGGGGATATTATCGCTGGAATCCCCCATCAAGCCCTTCCAGTCGGTGACCTGCTCCGGAGCGATGCCGTATTCCTCCTTCACCGTAACGGGGGTAAAAAGCATCGTTTCAGAAAAACCCTTCTTCGGAAAGAGCAGGGAAATATTATTGTCCACCAGTTGCAGCGCATCCCTGTCACCGGTGAGCAAAAGCGCCCGAAAGCCCTCCGCGTCCGCCCTTTTGGCGATGGTGCCGATCAGGTCGTCCGCCTCATACCCTTCCAGGCTGTAAGTACCGATGCCAAGGGCCCCAAGCAGCTCTCGGATCAGGGCAAACTGGGGTCTCAGTTCCGGCGGCGTTTCCGCCCTGCCGGCCTTGTAATCAGCATATACCGCATGGCGGAAGGTGGGGCCGTGCTCGTCAAAGGCCACGGCGCAGTAGCGGGGCTTCTCCTCCTGGAAGACCTTGAAGAGCATCCCAAAAAAGCCTTGCACGGCATTGGTATACACGCCGGAGGATGTATTCAAAAGCGGCAGCGCGTGAAAAGCCCTGTGTATCAGGCTGTTGCCGTCGACAATGAGAAATGTTTCCTTCATGCATTGATCCTCCCCCGCGGCCTTCTGGCCGCTCTCCCTGTAGTTTACCACAAAATGCCGACCGATACAAAGAAATGCGGGAACTGCGGACAGAGCACCCTTTAATCCGGCCGGCCAGATTGCCATTGGGAAGCGAGGATGGCGTATTCGTAAGTGTCATGCCAGATAGGGCAGCCGTTTTCATCCTTTTTGTGGTAAACGCTCTGAATAAGGTGCCCTTCCCTGCGCATGCCCAGCCGTTCCATCAGGCGCCAGGATTTTTCATTTTCAGGGTTGCAATAGGCAACAATCCGCCTGGCATGATGCACCGCAATGATGTGCTGTATAAGGGCTCTCGCGCTTTCCAGCGCAAAACCTTTCCCCTGATAGGCGGCATTAAAAACGTAACCCAGTTCCCAGGTATCAAATTCCTGCCTCTGCACATACAAGTTTCCAATCAGCTTGCCATTTTCATTCAGGCATACCGCAAAAAACGCCTCGTCCTTTGCGCGCCTTTCCGCTTCCTTTTCGCATTCCTTCATGGAAAACACACCGTAAGGTTCAAACCGGACCACGCCCGGATCGGACAGATATTCGAACAAAGCCTCCGCATCGCCCGGCAAAAACCGCCGGATCAGCAGCCGGTCAGTCTTGAGCATACCACATACCGCCTTCTTTGGCATTCCTTGGCTCCCTGTTTCGATTATATCATAACCTACCTGCTTTGCGCATGTTCCGGCCGACTTGCGGAAAGAATGGATTTGATTCAATATTGAAGGAGCGATGCACGTGAATCCATTTACCTTAAAGCCCATGAACATCAACGATGGTTTCATGGACTGGAATCAGTTGTACCCCAAATCCTACGACAAGAATGAGATCGATCCCTATACAAGGGTCCGGGTCATTCTCATGAACGGCACAGAGTTTGAGGCCGTTTGGTTCTCCCATCAATTCTCCAGGCATGAATCCTGCAACGACTTGCGCCGGGAATTGGCCGTGGTACGCCGCCAGGAGCAACAGCAGCAAAAAAAGATCGCCAACTTAAAACCGCTCAGCGAAAACCTGCTGGAGCACACCATCGGCTACGAGCAGGTAGCCGTAGATCTGACCGCCGCCCTCGCCCAATGCGAAAAGGATGCCTCCGTAAAATCCGCCCTGGATTTTGCGCTGCTGGAGGACTTTGACCACCTGTACCGCTACGCCGACCTGCTGGAAATGGAGCAGGGCGTAAAGGCCGAAAAGCTGGTGGGCCATTACACTGAGATCATGCCAGGCCGCCCCACCATCTCCGAGCACCGCTTCCCCTTTGACGCGCTGCAGGCTCCGGTGGATTTCACCACCGCCGATATCAGCACCAAGCTGCACGTGGGCATCATCACCGCCGCCGAGCAGCAGACCATGAACTACTACATGAACGTAGGCCCCTTCTACTCCTCGGACCTGGGCCGCCGCCTGTACCAGGAAATCGCCCTCATTGAGGAGCAGCATGTGACCCAATACGGAAGCCTGCTGGATGTGAAATGCACCTGGTTGGAAAGCTGGGTGATGCACGAATATACCGAAGCGTATCTGTACTGGTCCGTGATGCAGGACGAAACAGACCCCTGTGTCAAAAAGGTATGGGAACAATGCTTCGACATGGAGGTATCCCACCTGCACAAGGCCGCGCAACTGCTTGCCCAGCGGGAGAACAAGCAGTGGCAGCAGGTGGTGGGCAACGGTGATTTCCCGCAGCCTTTGAAGTTCAAATCCAACATCGACTATATCCGCGGCGTATTGAACATGGTGGATTTCACAGCCGAAAAGGAAATTTTCAAGCCTGTCAATATGCTGCCCAAGGACTATGAGTTCTTCAAGTTCCAAAATAAGATGAACCACGACACCGGCACCGTGCCCAGCCACCAGGTCATCGATATGTATATCCGCCAAAAGGGTGAGGATTACCGCTGGGAGACCGCACCCAACCCCATCCCCGACCTGCAGAACCGCAAGGCCGACAACACCCGCGTGGGAAGAACCGTGCAATAAAACAAGGACGATGCCAGCGGGGGGGGCGTAATTTTAAAAAAAATAA
>JAEWWY010000513.1 GCA_023458835.1 Bacillota bacterium | reverse complement strand
GCCGTCTTCCGCTTCCATCTCCTGCTGGGAAAGCAGATCCCTTACCTTCAAGTTATCCCGTATATCAAACAGTGCCTCCACAAACGCTTTGTCACAGCCTGTACGGATCAGGTCCCTGTCGGCCCGCCCGCCCAGAACCAGGTTGACGGCATCCACAATAATGGACTTTCCGGCACCTGTTTCACCTGTGAGCACGTGAAAGCCTTCGTGCAGCGAAATGGTCAATTCTTCAATAAGCGCAACATTTCGTATCGTCAAAGAAAGCAACATAAGATCTCCTCCAGGAAAAAGAAAAATGCGCGGACAAGCACGCGCATGTATTTCTGTTTTCAGCGCATCATTTCCTGCATGCGCGTGAGTACGATCTCCACTTCTTCCAGGTTTCTGATCACCAGGAAGATCGTATTATCCCCCGCCAGGCTTCCCAGTATCTCCGGCCAGTGGAGGTTGTCCACGGCCTCCGCCGCCACATTGGCGCTGCCTGAGAGCGTTTTGATCACGATCATATTGCCCGAATGTGCCATGCTTAGAACAGATTCCGCAAACATGCGGATGAACCTGTCGGATAAGCCATGCTCTGCCCTGTCGGCCGTGGCATACTTATAAGCGCCGTTGGACGATAAGACCTTTAGGAGCCGAAGCTCCTTGATATCTCTGGATACGGTAGCCTGTGTCACCACAATGCCCTGCTTTTTCAGCTCCTCCGCCAATTCTTCCTGCGTTTCGATGTCCTTTTTCCCGATGATATCCAAAATGGCCACCTGTCTTACAGTCTTCATGGCTTTTCCTCCTTGGAATGGCTTGCTTGGTTACCGGCTCCATTCGGTCAGCTTTTCCCTGACCAGGGTGAAAAAATGAGGCTTGCTTAAACGGATCAATTTGCCCGTTTTCTTGGCGCATGTAACGTACACCGTGTCCCGCCCGCCAAGCGGAACCGTGGTTTGCCCGTCAATGGAAAGATAAATCCCCTGACCATCCTCGCCATCCAATTGCAGGCGCACCGTTTCCCGGGGGGAAACCACCACGGGCCTGTGCTGAAGCGTGTGGGGGCATATGGGCGAAACCACCATGCATTGTACATCCGGGCTGATCACGGGGCCGCCTGCGGAAAGGGAGTAGCCGGTGGAGCCCGTGGGGCTGGCGACAATCACGCCATCGGCCACATAGCGGCCAATGAGATCATCGGAAATATAGGCGTTGATGGCAATCAGCCGTGAGCCGCGGTTCACCACCGCATCGTTTAACGACAATATGGGCGCTTCCTGGTTGACCGTGACGGAAAGAAGCACGCGCTCCTCAATATAGAAAGCGCCATCACAAAGCTTTTGAACAGATGCCTCAAGCTGCGCAGGCTCAATTTCGGTTAAAAATCCGACCCGGCCCATATTGACGCCAAGCAGCGGTACATCCGCCTTCATGGCATATTGCATGGCCCGGAGCAGCGTTCCGTCCCCGCCCAGGGAAATAACGGCATCACAACCATCCAGCCCTTTTGACGGATCAATTCCTGGAAGCTGTATATTCAGATGGCTATTCATGCAGGATTCCACACAAACGAAAATGCCGGCATTTTGAAAGACACCGACGGCCCGCTCCACAACACCGTTTTCCAGCGGCTTGGATGGATGCATGGTCAGAAGGACCTTTTTCATCAGCATGAATATCCCCTATCCTTGGAAATTCAGTATAGCATGGAATGTATAATCATTCAATGCGTGATTTTACTTTTTCAGGGTAAAATGTGCCTCTTCCACGATTTTTTTCACGCTTTCCCTGGAAATTCCGGGCATATCCCCACGCTTCGGGGCGATATGGGCCAGAAATTCCACATTTCCTTCGGGCCCGGTGACGGGCGAAAACGTAAGGCCCAGTACCTTGAGCCCAATGCCAGGAACAAAATCCACGATTTCTTCCAGCACGGCCTGGTGCACATTGGGATCGCGCACCACACCCTTCTTGCCTACCCTATCCCTGCCGGCCTCAAATTGCGGCTTGATCAGCGTATAAAACCGTCCGGATTCCCCCATGATCCCGGCCGCTACAGGCAGGATCAGCCGGATGGAGATAAAGGAAACATCCATCACCGTCAGGGACGGCCTTTTATCAAACTGCTCCGGTTTCAAATACCGGGCATTGGTGCGTTCCATGACGGTGACCTGGGGATGATTGCGCAGCGCCCAATCCAATTGGCCGTATCCCACGTCAATGGCATATACGTGGGCGGCGCCCCTTCGCAAAAGCACATCGGTGAACCCGCCGGTGGCGGCGCCGATGTCCATGGCAACGACGCCGTTTACGCAGGCTTCGAATGCATCCAGCGCTTTTTCAAGCTTCAGGCCGCCACGGCTGACAAAGGAATGTACGCTGCCCCGGATCGTAAGCTGTTCCTCTTCCCCCACCGTGTCGGACGGCTTTTGGATTTTGCGCAAATCCGCAAACACCAGCCCTGCCATGATCTGGGCCTGCGCCTTTTCACGGCTTTCCGAAAGGCCCCGCCTGACAAGAGCTATATCCGTCCGTTCCTTTCCGCTCATGGCGCCGCCTTTCCCGTGCCGTTCAGCGCCGCTTTGATCCTGGCGGCAATCTGTCCCGGCACAAGGCCCAGGGAGCTGAGCAGCTCCTCGCGGCTGCCGTGACCTACGATTTTATCGGGTATGCCAAGCGTCATAAGCGGCTGGTTCATGCGCATGGCGATGCAATGCTCTGCCACGGCGCTGCCAAAGCCGCAGGCCAGCACATGCTCCTCCAGGGTAATGATGGGTGTCTTTTGGAGCTTTTGGAGCATTTCTTCATCCAGGGGCTTTATGGTGGAGGCATTTACCACCATGGCTTTGATATGCTGGGCATTCAAAATTTTTGCCGTTTCCAGCGCCACAGGCACCATGGTGCCCACAGCCAGCAAAGCGCAGTCCGTTCCGTTTATCATGACTTCCCACTTGCCGGCCGTAAAGGCTGTCAGCGGATACTCCTCCAGTAAAACAGATTTTCTGGGATAGCGGATGGCGCAGGGCCCCTTCATCAGGCGTGTCCAATCCATCATCAGGCGCAGCTCCTGCTCATCCC
>JAEWWY010000512.1 GCA_023458835.1 Bacillota bacterium | reverse complement strand
GCCATGCATTCCAGCCAAAATGAGCAGGACAGCCGCTACTATGCCAGGGCGGCCCATATCCCCATGCTGGAGCCGTCCGACAGCCAGGAATGCAGGGATTATACAAAGTTGGCTTTCGCTTTAAGCGAGCAGTACGATACCCCTGTATTTGTGCGGCTGACTACCCGCATCGCCCATGCCCGCTCCGCCGTATCCCTGGAAGACAGGGCGGAAATAGAGGTAAAGCCCTATCAGCGGGATTTCATGAAATACGTCATGATGCCCGGCATGGCAAGAAAGCGCCATGTGGTGGTGGAGCAGCGGATGAATGCGCTCACGGAGGCTGCCAATACCCTGCCCGTCAACCGGGTGGAGATGGGGGAAAAATCCCTTGGCGTCATCTGCAGCGGGGCCTGCTACGCCTATGTGAAGGAAGCGCTGCCTTCCGCCAGCGTGTTGAAGCTGGGGCTGGTTCATCCGCTGCCCCGCAAGCTAATCGAGGATTTTGCGGGTCAGGTAGAGCGGCTGGTGGTCATTGAGGAGCTTGAGCCGGTGATTGAGCAGCAGGTGGCGTCTTGGGGTATAAAGGTAGAAGGGAAAACGCTTACCGGCTTGCAGGGGGAGCTGTCCGTCAGCCGCCTTCGCCATATGTTTGGACAGGAAGCATCCCTGGAGCCGCAGGATACGCTGCCTGCCCGGCCGCCGGTATTATGTCCCGGCTGCCCGCACCGGGGCACCTTTTACGCTATGAAAAAGCTGAAGCTGAACGTGATGGGGGACATCGGCTGCTACACCATGGCGGCGCTGCCTCCTTTGAACATGCTGGATGCCTGCCTGTGCATGGGCGCCAGCATCGGCATGGCCTTCGGCGCCGAAAAGGCCCAGGGCAAGGAGTTTTCCCGGAAAACCGTGGCGGTGCTGGGCGACAGCACCTTCATCCACAGCGGCATCACGGCATTGATCGATGCGGTATACAACGGCGGCACGATCACCGTGGTGATCCTGGATAACCGCATCACCGGCATGACCGGGCATCAGCAAAATCCCGCCACGGGCAGGAACATCCTGGGGGAGCCTGCGCCGCAGCTCGATCTGGAGGCGCTTTGTGCCGCCTGCGGCGTCAGGCATGTTCGGGTGGTGGATCCTTTTGACCAAAAGGAAATGCTCAGGGCATTAAAGGAAGAGACTGCCCGGGAGACAGTGTCCGTCATCATTGCCCGGCGGCCCTGCGTGCTGCTGTTGAAAGAGAAAACCATTCCCGCGACCGTGAAGGACTGCCGCAACTGCGGCGTATGCCTGGGGCTGGGATGCCCGGCCATCGAGCGGGGAGAACAAGGGATGCGCATCAACGGCGCGCTGTGCGTGGACTGTGGGCTGTGCGCTACCGTATGTCCCTTCAAGGCGATTCATGCGGGGAGGGAAAGCGAATGAAGAACCCCGTGTTCGATTTGGTGATCGTGGGCGTGGGCGGCCAGGGCACGCTGCTGGCCAGCAAGATCCTGGGCTATATCGCCCTGGAGGAAGGCTGCGATGTAAAGGTCAGCGAGGTCCACGGCATGGCCCAGCGGGGCGGCAGCGTGATCACCCATGTACGGGTGGGGGATAAGGTGCACGCGCCCCTTGTTTCCTCCGGCTGCGCTGATTATCTTCTGGCCTTTGAGGAGTTGGAGGCCGCCCGTGCCGCGCATTTTTTGAAGCCCGGCGGGATGCTGATTGTGAACACCCAGCGGATTTTGCCCATGCCCGTGATCACCGGCGCGGCAAAATATCCCGGGGAGCCTTTGTGCGCTTCGGAGGAAGTATGCCGGATGCAGCGGCTGGATGCCCTGGCCATAGCTGAAAAATGCGGCAGCCAGCGGGCTGTGAATCTTACGCTGCTGGGGGCGCTTTCCAAGCATCTGCCCTGGGAACAGGACGTGTGGCACAAGGCCATAGCAGCCTGCGTGCCGCCAAAAACGCTTCAAATCAATAGGGACGCCTTTGATATGGGTGCACGATCATACGACAAAAGAAAAGGGGCGTTGTAAATGCATCTGTACTGGAACAAGACCATGGAATGCCTGCCCCGGGAACAATTGCGGGATCTGATGGGCGAACGCCTTCGCGCCGTGGTGCGCAGGGTCTATGAAAATGTGCCCTTTTACCGCACCAAAATGCAGGAAAAAGGCATTACGCCCAATGACATACGGGGCGTGGAGGATGTTGCGCTTCTGCCCTTTACGGAGAAGGAAGACCTGCGCAATGGTTACCCCTTCGGCTTGTTTGCCGTACCCCAGTCGGAGATCGTGCGCATCCACGCCTCCAGCGGCACCACCGGCAAGCCGTCTGTAGCGGGCTATACCAGCGGCGATATCGACCGGTGGGCGGAATTGATGGCCAGGGCCATGTACTGCGCCGGCGTCACGAAAAACGATGTGGTGCAGGTGGCCTACGGCTACGGCCTGTTCACCGGGGGCCTTGGCGCCCACTACGGCGCGGAGCGGGTGGGGGCGGCCGTCATCCCCATGAGCGGCGGCAACACCCAAAGGCAGCTTATGCTCATGGAGGATTTTGGCTCCACGGCGCTGTGCTGCACGCCCTCCTATGCCGTCAACTTGGCGGAATCGCTGCATAACGCGGGCATTTCCCTGGACCGCATCAAATTGAAGGCCGGCATATTTGGCGCGGAGCCCTGGACGGAGGCCATGCGGGACAAGATTGAGGAAATGCTGCATATCGACGCGCTGAACGTGTATGGGCTCAGCGAAGTCATGGGCCCTGGGGTGAGCATGGAATGTCTGGAGAAGGAGGGCATGCACATCTGGGAGGACCATTTCCTGCCGGAGGTGATCGGCCCGGACGGCGAAAGCCTGCCCTACGGCCAGGAGGGGGATCTTACCTTCACCACGCTCACCAAGCACGGCATGCCGCTGCTGCGCTACCGCACCCACGATTTGACCACTTTGACCGACGAGCCCTGCGCCTGCGGCCGCACCCATGTACGTATGGGCCGCATCACCGGGCGCACCGATGATATGCTGATCATTCGCGGCGTCAACGTATTCCCTTCCCAGATCGAGCATGCGCTTTTGCAGGTACCAGGCGTGGAGCCGCATTATCAGATACTGGTGGACCGGATGGGCGCCATGGACATGGTGGAGGTGCAGGTAGAATTAAGCCCCCATCTGGTGGGCGATACCGTGAAGGCGCTGGAAGCTTTGCAATTAAGGGTGGCGGCGCAGCTTTCATCCAGCGCGCTGATACACGCGGAAGTAAAGCTCTGCCAGCCGGGCAGCCTGCCCCGCAGCGAGGGCAAGGCCAAAAGAGTCATAGACCGCAGAAAGTTATGAGTTTTCTTCCTCAAACGGGGAAAAGCGAGTATACTAAGGACAAAGCAGGGACCATAAAGGAGGCGGGATCATGTACGTCAAGCAGATTTCCGTATTTATCGAAAATACGCCGGGCCGCCTGGCGGACTTTACCAGGCTGCTGGGGGAGAACCAAATCGACCTGGTTTCCCTGTCCATTGCAGATACCACCCACTTTGGCATTTTGCGGGGCATCGTGGCCGATTATGAGCGGGCGGAAAAGCTCATCGGAGAAGCGGGCTATACGGTGCGCCTGACCGATGTGCTGGCCGCCTCCGTGCCGGATGTGCCGGGTGGGTTGGCGAAGGTTTTGGAGATGCTGTCGGAAAACGGCATCAGCATTGAATACCTGTACAGCTTCGTCCGCAACGCCGGGAAAAACGCCTTGATCATTTTCCGGGTGGAGGAGCTGGACAAGGCGGCCCAGGTGCTCAAAGATCGCGGCGTGCGCTTGCTGACCCAGGAAGAAGTCAGGCATTTATGAGTATCGTATATTAAGAAGGCCATTGCATGCAATACCGGAAAAATGAACGGGTGGTGGATTTGCAGGCCATCCGTGACAATGTGCGTGCGCTCAGGGGCGCCGTAGGTCCAAACGTGAAATTGATGGCCGTGGTGAAGGCGGATGCCTATGGCCATGGCATGGTGAAGGTGGCAAAGGCGGCTTTGTCCGCCGGCGCCTCCTTCCTGGGGGTGGCTACGCCGGACGAGGGCGTGCTGCTGAGGGAGAACGGCATGGATGCGCCCATCCTGGTGTTCGGCGCGTTAAGCAGGGATGGGGCTGGGGCGGCGGTGGAATATTCCCTTACCCAAACTGTTTGCCGGGTGGATATGATAGCGTGGCTTGCCAGGGAATGCCAGCGTCAAAGGAAGGATGCCTTTGTCCATCTGAAGGTGGATACGGGCATGGGCCGCATCGGCGTGCGGACGGATGATGAGGCGCAGGCGGTGCTGGATGCTTTGCGGGCAGCCCCGCAGGTGAAGCTTACCGGGGCCTATACTCACTTTGCCGACGCGGACGGTTCGGAAGAAAAATTCACCCTTCAACAGTTGGCAGCCTTTGAGCATATCACCGCCAGGCTGCCACAAGGTATTTTACGGCATGCCGCCAACAGCGCCGCCATGCTGCGCTATCCTCAAACGCATTTTGACATGGTGCGGCCCGGCATCGCCCTGTACGGCTGTCCGCCTGTGAAAACGGTTGTGCCTTTGCGCCCGGCCCAGCGCTGGGTAACAGAGGTGATCCATGTGAAGGAGATCAGCCCGGGCGATACCGTCAGCTATGGCCGCACCTTTACGGCGCATAAGCCCATGCGGGTGGCTACGCTACCGGTGGGCTACGGCGACGGCTACCACCGCATGCTGTCCAATCGTGGGAAAGTGCTGATCGGCGGAGAATGGGCTCCCATCCTGGGCCGTGTATGCATGGATCAGACGATGGCGGACGTAACGGCTATTCCTGCCGCGATCCCGGGCGCGGAGGCGGTGCTGCTGGGCAGGCAGGGGCAAAGCGAAATCACAGCCGACCAGATGGGTGAGTGGGCCGGCACCATCAGCTATGAGGTGCTGCTGGCGCCCACCATAAGGGTGACAAGAAGCTATGAGCACGATGAATGAAGAAAAGGCAGCGCTGCGCAAGGCCATGCGTTCGCTTCCTGAACCTGTAGAGCAGATGACGGAGGGCAAAGCGGCGGCGCTGCACCTTGCGGGCTGGCCCGCGTTTTTGCATGCGGGCACAGTTGGCTGCTATGTATCCATGGGCTGGGAAATCGATACACGGCCTGTATTGCGTGCCATTTTGCAGTCCGGGAAGACGCTGGCTCTGCCCAGAACCTATGAAAAGGGAGTCATGGAGTTCCGCCGGGTATCGGACCCGGCCTTTTTGCGCCCCGGCCGTTTAAACATACCGGAGCCTTCAGACGAGGCGGAGATCATACCGCCGGAAGATTTGTCGCTTTTGCTGATACCCGCGTTGGCGGTGGACCTCCAGGGCTGCCGTTTGGGCCATGGAGCCGGTTATTATGACCGTTACCTGCCCAAAACGCATTGCCCGCTGGCGGCTTTGGTGCTTTCAAGGCAGGTTGTCCCGGCCGTCCCTTGCGGGGAACGGGATTATTTGGTACAATGGGTTATCACAGGCAAGGGCATCCTGCCGGCCAAGATGATGGACTAGGCTAGAAAGGAACTGTTTGCATGCAAAAAAGCGTTCCGGGTAAAAAGAAGCTTCAAATTGTCACCAAGCCAATGCTGACCGGGCAGGCCGTGGATCAAATGACATTCAGGCGCGCCTTGCGGGTGGCCGGAAGCGTTCTGGTGGCCGTATTCATTTACCTTGTATTCGGCTCGCTGCTGATGTTTGATAATTTGTTTTTAAGATTGCTGACCAACACGGCGCTGATACTCATGAGCGGCGGCTTTCTGTACATGAGCGGCGCTTCCCATGGGGAGTCCGACGCCGCCTTTGGGGAGATCATGTATCAGCGGCAGGCGGAGGGCAAAACTGTGCCGGACAGCGATAAGGCCCGCTGCTTTGCGCCTGTGAAAGGCGTATGCACGTTTCTTTTGGGTGCGCTGCCCTTTGTGCTGCTATGCCTGGTGGTTGCCGCAACGGCGCAGGTGCAGACCTATACCTTGGGCGCGCTGCCTGATTGGCTTTCCAGCTACCGGCGGCAGGCGGAAATCGGCGATGCGCTGCGGTATTATGAATCCGGCGTGTCCCTGGGGGCCCTGGATTTTGTGCATCTGGCGGTGCGTTTGATCATTTTGCCCTTCGTGACCGCCGTGGGCAGCGAAAATGCCCATGCCGTTCTGCTGGTGCTCAGGCTCAGCCCCGTTTTGGCCCTGATCGTGCCTTTCGGGTATGCGCTGGGATACTTTAGGGGCAAGGATTTGCGCAGCAGGGTTCACACAAGCATTGCCCAAAGCCGGCGCAGAAAAAAGAACAAGGAGAAAAAGGAGCGGCAGCGGCGGCAGCAAAAAGGCCCCGAGCAGCTTATTTAGCACCGCTCCTGCAGGAGGACATCGTGCGGATCATTGGCGGCGAAGCCCGTTCCAGGCTGATTGACGCCCCCAAGGGCATGGATACCAGGCCCACCCAGGATAAGGTGCGGGAATCCCTGTTCAATATTCTGCAATGGGATATGCAGGGCAGGACGGTTTTGGATCTTTTCGCGGGCAGCGGCGCCTTGGGGCTGGAGGCGTTGAGCCGGGGCGCGGCTTATGCCGTATTCGTGGATCATTCTCCTAAGGCCGCAGGAATTGTGCAGGGCAATGTGGATCGCCTGGGTTTTCGTGAGAGGGCAAAGGTGATCCGTGCCGACTGGCATGCGGCGGTATCCACGCTGGCACCCCATGCAAGGGGCGGCTTTGATCTGATTTTTTTGGACCCGCCCTACAGGATGGCGAATATGGGGGAAGTGTGCAGTCATATGCTCAAGTGTCATGTCCTAAAGCCCAGCCCCCTGATTGTGATAGAGCACGCCATAAGTACTCCGCCCAGGTTTGGCGCGGAGTTTCGCGCTACGGATTTTCGCCGTTACGGCGATACGGGCATCACGTTTTGTACCCTTGATACAAAGGAGAAGGCGGATTAATGGAAGGGATTTGCGTATATCCCGGCAGCTTTGACCCAATCACCCTGGGCCATGTGGATATCATCCACCGGGCGGCCCTCATCTTTCCCCGGGTGGTGGTGGCGGTATTGCGCAACCCCAGCAAGCCGGGCTGCTTTTCCATAGAAAAGCGTGTAGAGATGATTGAAAAGGCCTGTATGGATATTCCCGGTGTTCAGGTGGATTGTTTTGAAGGTCTTTTGGTAGACTATATGAAGGAAAAACATGGCACTGTGGTGATACGGGGGCTTCGGGCGGTAAGCGACTTTGACAGCGAGTTCCAAATGGCGCAGGTAAACCATCAAATTTCGCCGGAACTGGAGACGCTGTTCATGATGACAAGCCCCCAGCATGGCTACATCAGTTCCAGCGTCGTCAGGGAGATTGCCGCCTTCGGCGGGGACGTATCATCTTTTGTGCCCTTCTCTATCCTGCAGGATATTTATCAGAAATTTCCCCGCTTACAGGCCGACTGACCCGACGTAAAGGAGGTAGACGCATGGATCAGCATACGCGGGAAATCATTGACCAGATGGAAAGCCTGCTGATGAGCAGCTCCAAAATTCCCATGACCAACCTGCATATGGTAGACAGGAACAAGTTGCGGGGAATGCTGCAGGACCTGGCCGAGGGTCTTCCGGCCGATATCGCAAGGTCGGCCAGCATCATCCAAAACGAGGCCAGGATCATTGGCGAAGCCCGTACCCGCGCGGAAAATACCGTATCGGAAGCCAATTTGAAAGCCCGCCAAACGGTGGATGAGGCCGTGCGGTCCGCCCAGCTTACCACCGCCAATGCCCAGATGAAGGCGGATGAGCTGTACCGTTCCAGCAACGAGCAAGCCAGCCGCATCATCGCGGAAGCCCAGCGCCGGGCCAAGGAAATTGTGGACGAGGCGGAGCAGCACGCCATCCAGCTCGTCAGCGAAGAAGAGATCATGGCCCGGGCCCAGGCGGAGGCGGAGGAACTGCGCCAGAACACCCAGGAGGAGATGGAGGCGCTGCGCCAGGATATGTTCAACTATCTGGACGCTTTATTGGACGATACGGACAAAATGCTCTCCGACAAGGTGCAGGCTTTGCGCCGGACACGGCAGGAGATACAGGCGCAGCGCTGATGCCGCGCTTTGGTAAAAGGCCGGTTAACCGTCACGGTTGACCGGCTTTTCACGGCTTTGTGCGATTTCCCTGTGTGCCTTTCACCTGAGCGATCACTGCCTTTGGCAGAGAGGCCGGCAAATAAACGGTGCCTGTGGCCTTTGGCGTGGATGAACGGGTTTGCCAATATCCGATGCAAAAATTTTGTTATCTAAAATAAATTCATCTATTGTTCAAATACAGTTCACAATCGGTTGATACAATAACATCGCAGCAAGGGATGCAAGCCACCGCATCCCGGATGCAAACTCCTTTTCTTGGCATTCTTCGGAATGCCGA